>CAYQUQ010000012.1:0-35243 GCA_964420965.1 uncultured Planctomycetia bacterium
ACTGATAATCTAGAGTTTTCACCAACTGTCATTGAACAATTATCGTATCATCTCCATAGTTCCACTTTTTGCCGATGTAGTGTTTGAACTTAAGAAATTGTTTAAAATTATCGTAGCTTGAACTCCGGTCTTTGGGGTACTGCAGCCATTCATATTCAATACCCGGTTCAAGTCGAAACTTTCCGCCTCCAAAAGGATACAACTTTAAAGTGGCATTTAGGGCATGGTCAAAACTGCTCAGATCAGTCTGTTCAAAATAATTTTGATTTATTAGCCAGTAACCAATATCAGCTCCTAAGTATTTATTAAAGGTTGGCTGCCAGTTTATAGAAAAGTCTTTTTCAATGTAGCCGTCACCTTTGCGATCAGAATCATTGAGTGGATTTGATTCATAGCCGGTAAGTAAAGTTGTTGATATTTTAATTTTTCTCAACAGCTCTTTACGTCTGTCCTCCATTTTAAGCTTAGCCCTTTCTTTAAGCAGCTCTACAAGATCGTCGACAGATTCCGGTTTTCCAAAAGCTTCTTCTTGACGTTCTTCAATTCCCAGTTCTCTTTGTTCCGAAGCTTCATCGCTCTGGGCGTAGGCTGAGAACAGCCCAAAATTTAATATCAGCGCCCCAATGACTAAAAAGAGAATTGATTTTCTCACACTTCTCTCCTTTTTAGATTTTTACCAAGCTATTCAAGGTATCACGAACCTCCCCGATATTCATTATACTTCTCCAGGTTAACATATCAATTATTTTTTACCGCGGATAAAACTTTAAATTTTTTCCTTGTCTGATACAATATTGGCGCTATGGAGATGAAAAGGGATATTTTTAGCCTTTCAGAATACAACTATCAAGTTCCCTCAGAGTTGATTGCCCAGGAACCGGTTTGCCCCCGGGACAGCTGCCGGCTGTTAGTGGTGGAGCGGCAGAAGAAAGCTTTAAAAGAGATTGTTTTTAAAGAAGTTATCGATTTACTTAGCTCCGGGGATGTGCTGGTGTTAAATGATACCCGGGTAATCAAAGCCCGGCTTTTGGGCCAGACTGAAAACGGAGGCAAAATCGAGGTTCTTTTGCTTAAACAAAAAGCCCGCGGCCTCTGGGAAGTCCTGGTTAAGCCCGGCAAACGGGCCCGCGCCGGCCAGAAAATTATTTTTGAACCAGATAGGCTGGAAGCGGAGATTGTAGCTAAGACCGATCAAGGGGGGAGAGTCTTAAAGTTTCATTCCCCGGATTTAGAAGCTACCTTAGAGCAAATCGGAAGAGCCCCTACCCCGCCTTACATAAAAAAAGAAGTCAATGACCCTCAAGATTATCAAACCGTGTATGCCCGGCGCAAAGGGGCTGTGGCCGCGCCTACAGCCGGCTTGCATTTTACGCCCCAACTGTTAACCGAGCTTAAACATAAAGGGGTAAAAATAGTTAAAATTACTTTGCATTGCGGATTAGCCACTTTCCGGCCGGTCAAAACCGCCGACATCCGTAAGCACAAAATAGAGCCGGAGTGGATTGAGGTTTCGCCTCGAGCCGCTCAAGAGATTAATAAAGCCAAGTTAGAGGGCAGAAAAGTCATCGCCGTGGGTACGACTGCGGTGCGGGCTTTAGAAAGTGTTGCTTTTTTAAGTGATTCGGGTTTAGGCCAGGTCAAACCCGGCTCCGGAGAGACCAATCTTTACATTGTGCCCGGCTATAAGTTTAAAATCATCGATTTTTTCCTTACTAATTTCCATACCCCGGCCTCCACCAACCTGATTTTAGCAGCGGCATTCTGCGGAATAGACCGGCTTAAGGAGAGTTATGCCTGGGCCCGGGCCCGGAAATTCCGCTTTTTTAGCTTCGGAGATGCCATGCTGATCCGGTAAATCTATCCTAACACACTATCCCGCAAACAGTTACGCAATCACCCTTCCAGAAATGGGGTCTGTCCCGATTTGGGAAAAAAAAGGGGGCATTCATTGACTAAGGGCCACATTTTTAATATAATAGGAAGTTGCTTTCAACTCTATAAAATAAGCGCTAAAGGGGGGATGATGAACAGCGATTTAAGTAAAAAAAGGACTTTTCTTATCTGCGGCCACGCCCAATCCGGAAAAACCTCCTTAGCCGAAGCCCTGCTGTTTAAATGCAAAGCTACCACCCGTTTAGGGAGTGTGGATCAGGGCACCTCACTCAGCGATTACGAAGAGGACGAGAAAGACCGCAAGAGCTCGATTAATTTAGCGGTTTTAAACGCCAACTATAAAGGTAATTTTTTGCAGTTCATCGATACTCCCGGCTATCTTGATTTTGTGGGCGAGACCGTTACCAGCGCCCGGGCCGCGGATTTTGCCGTGGTGGTGGTGGATGCCGTAGAGGGAGTCGGCGTGGGCACGGAGAAGGCCTGGGATATTGTGCGCCGGGAGAATCTACCCTGTATATTTTTTATCAATAAACTGGATAAGGAAAACGTCGATTACCAGAAAACTTTAGCCGATATCCGGCAGAGCTTAACTAAAAAAGCCACCAGCTTAAGTGTCGTGGAGGGTGCGAACATAACCGGTATTCTTAAAAATAAGGATAAAGATGCGGCTTTATACGGAAAAATCGTCGATTCCGTGGCCGAGAGCGACGATGCCCTGTTAGAAAAATATTTAGAGTCGGGCAGCTTAGAGGAAGCTGAGCTGAATGCGGCTTTAAGGCAGGCGGTTATGACTTCCCAGTTTTTCCCGGTGGTGGGGGGAGTGGCTACCCAGGAAGCCGGAGCCGAGCTCCTGCTGGATTTAATCGTGGACATTATGCCCGCGGTCGGAGACTGTTTACCCCGCAAAGCCAAAGATAAATCCGGCCAGGAGACTAGCGTCGAGCCCAAAGTGGATACGCCTTTTTCAGCCCAGGTGTTTAAGACAATCATCGACCCCTTTATCGGCCAGCTGACTATTTTTCGGGTTTTTTCCGGGAAGCTGGCCTCGAACAGCGACTTTTATAATTCCACCCGGGAGGGTAAGGAAAAATTCGGCCAGCTTTATAGTCTGCAGGGTAAACAGCAGTCGTCGCAAGATGCGGTTTGTGCCGGCGATATCGCGGCGGTGGCCAAATTAAAAGAGACCGCCACCCAGGATACGCTCTGCGTCGCTTCCCAGGCGGTTACTTTTTCGCCTTTAGAATTTCCTTCTCCGGTCTATTCGGCTTCGGTCAAGCCTAAGACCCGGCAGGATGAAGATAAGATATCTTCCTCCCTGCACCGCTTGACCAGCGAAGACCCGACCCTGGGCGTTTCCCGGGATACCCAGACCAAAGAGTTGATCATCTCGGGAATGGGGGAATTGCACATCCATGTGATCATCGAGAGAATGAAGCGCAAATACCATGCCGATGTGGAGCTGGGCACGCCCAAAGTGCCTTATCTGGAGACTTTGACTAAAGCCGTGGACGTCTCTCATCGCTACAAAAAACAGACCGGCGGCCGCGGCCAGTTCGGCGACGTATCGATTAAAGTGGCCCCCTTAGAGCGGGGGAAGCAATTTGAGTTTGTGGATAAAATCGTCGGCGGGGCCATCCCCCGTAATTTCATCCCTTCGGTGGAAAAAGGTATCCGCAAGGCCATGGCCCAGGGGTTTTTAGCCGGTTATCCCATCGCTGATATTCAGGTTACCCTTTACGACGGCTCTTACCACCCGGTGGACTCTTCGGACATCGCTTTTCAAATTGCCGCTTCCATGGCTCTGAAAAAGGCTTTTGATGAAGCCGGAACGGTTTTGCTCGAACCGATTATGAATGTGGATATTACCGTCCCCGAAGAGTTTATGGGCCAGATTACCGGCGATATAAATTCCCGGAGGGGCCGGGTTTTAGGGATGGAATCCAAGGGTAAAAACGGAACAGTCAAAGCCCTGATCCCTTTAGCCGAGATGTTTAAATACGTCTCGGATTTGCGCTCGGTTACCGGCGGCCGCGGCACCTACGCCATGAGCTTTGCCCATTACGAAGTTGTTCCCGGCCGGCTGACCCAGACTATTGTAGAGAAGGTCAAGCAGGTCAATGAAGACAAAACTTAGCGAACGAAGTGAAGCTAAGTTTTCTGTCTGAATTGACCCCCACACCAATTGGCTGGCTTTCCGTAGTCGTCCACAATTGGTGTGGGGGTTTAACTCGGCCATACGACTTATGTTTGCTCGCTGCGCTCGCTCCATAAGTCGTGGCCTCGTAAAATGAAAATATTTAATTTCGGTTTAGCACTCGAGCCCGGAAAATATAAATATAAGAATCAGTTCTTTGACCAGCTGGTCGAAAAATTCAGCCCCAAGAAAGCATCGCCTTACACCGTGGAATTTATGGATACCGATTTAGAGAAATGTGCGGCGGTGGTTTTTGATCCGGCTAAAAAGATCGATCTGATTTTAACCGATTTGGAAAGAATTGAACAGCGGCTTCCCCGCTGCGAAGACGAAAAAGAAAGGGCGCTTTTAGGGGAGTGCCAAAAGCGGCTGGAAAAAGAACAGCTTATTTGTGATGCTGACTTCAGCCGCGAAGACAAGGTTTTTCTAAAGACTTTACAGCTGGCCACGGCCAAGCCTTGCTTGGGTAAAGACAACCCCGGGGATGTTAACGGCTTAATCGGCGAAGTTCTGCTTAAATCCGGGATAATTTTGTTTTTTACCGTGGTCAAGGGCGAGTTAAGGGCCTGGAGTTTAGAGCAGGGCTTAACGGTTCTGGAAGCGGCGGGAAGAATCCACAGCGATTTAAAACGCGGTTTTATCCGGGCCGAAGTGGTCAACGCTAAAGAGCTGGATCAATTTTTTAATCTGGCCGAAGCCCGGTCGCGGGGGCTGGTGAAAACGGTGGACAAGGATTATATAGTGGAGGATAACGATATAATCGAAGTGAGGTTTAGTGTTTAATTATGTTAAGGATAAGAAGAGCTTTAATCAGTGTCTGGGATAAAAAGGGCAGTTTAGACTTAGCCCGGAAACTGGCCGAGTTTAATGTGGAAATCGTCTCTACCGGCAAGACCGCTTCTTTGCTGCGGCGCAGCGGCATCCCGGTCAAGGAAGTATCTTCGCTGACCTCTTTTCCGGAAATCCTCTCCGGCCGGGTCAAAACGCTGCACCCTAAGGTCTTCGGCGGAATTTTAGTCAACAAAAAACACCCTTTACATATCGAGGAGATAAGGGGCTTAGGTATCCAGCCCATCGATATGATCGTGGTTAATTTCTATCCTTTCATCGAGAAGAAAAATGAGCGGCTCAATGTGGACGAAATGCTGGAATATATCGATATCGGCGGACCTTCGATGATCCGGGCGGCAGCTAAGAACTTTAAGAACGTGGCCTGCGTCAGCAGCATTGACCAGTACAGGTCAGTTATTGCCGAGCTCGATAAAAATAAAGGATTTTTATCTTTTGATATCCTGAAGTTTTTAGCCCAGGAAGCTTTTTATCTGACCAAAGAGTATGACAGCGCGGTTTACAATTACTTTAGAGGCAAAGATATTTTAACCCTGAACCTGGAGAAAATCTGCTCTTTGCGCTACGGGGAAAACCCCCACCAGAAGGGCAACCTCTATAAATTGATTAATTCCGAAAGTCTGCAGTTTAAGCAGTTTCAGGGAAAAGAGTTATCGTATAATAATTTTATTGATGTCAGCACGGCGCTGCTGATGGTAAAGCAGTTTAATGAGCCGGCTGCGGCTGTAGTCAAGCACGCTTCTCCCTGCGGCGTGGGTACCGATAAAAAGCTGGCTGCCGCTTATCATAAGGCCTATGACGCCGACCGGATTTCCAGTTTCGGCGGCATTGTGGGCTTAAATCGCAAGGTGGACAAAGATACGGCCATAGCTGTTCTTAAAAGCGAGTTTAAAGAATGCCTGATCGCCCCTTCTTATTCCAAGGAGGCTTTAAAGGTATTTTCGGTTAAGAAAAATTTGCGGGTTTTAGAGGCTGATTTTAACCAGAGGATAGACTTCGCCGATATCCGGGGGAGTGAATTCGGCTATCTTATCCAGAGCCGGGACTTAATCGCTCTGGATAAAAGCGCCCTTAAGGTCGTGACTAAAAAGGTCCCTACCTCCCGGGAGTTAAAAGACCTCCTGTTTGCCTGGAAAGTGGTCAAGTTCGTCCGCTCCAACGCCATCGTAGTGGCTAAAAATAACTCTGTTCTGGGCATCGGAGGAGGACAGCCTTCCCGGGTAGGCGCGGTTAAGCTGGCTTTAGCTCAAGCCAAAGGTTCGCCTAAGCTGGCGGTATTGGCCTCGGATGGTTTCTTTCCCAAAGAAGATTCGATTAAAGTTGCCCATAAAAAAGGGGTTCGGGCTATAATCCAGCCCGGAGGCTCCATAAAAGACAAAGACATCATCAAAGCTTGCGACCGGTTAGGGGTCGCCATGATTTTTACCGGCCGGCGCCACTTTCGCCACTAAAAAGTATTTCTTTTTCGCTTAAACCCTGTTCCAGCCCGGGCATGATTAATAATTATCGAGCCGCGACAGCCTACCTTAATTCTTTCGTCAATTATGAACGCCGCTCATTTTTCCCCTACCAAAAATCTTTAAAGCTCAAAAGGGTGTATCTGCTTTTGCGCTCACTCGGCGTACCCTACCCGGACTTAAAGGCGATCCATATTGCCGGCACCAAAGGAAAGGGGTCCTCTGCCTGCTTCTGCGCCGCGGCCTTAGCCGCCGGGGGTTACAAGACCGGCCTTTATACTTCGCCCCATCTTTATGATTTCCGGGAGAGAATTAAAATAGTCATAAGTCATAAGTCATCAGTCATAAGTAAATTAATTTCCCGGAAAGATGTAGTTAGGATTGTAGAGGAATTTCGGAAAAAACTTAAAAAGTCCAAGTTGCCGGAAGAGCTGGGGGAGGTAAGTTTTTTTGAGATTTATACTGCTCTGGCCTTTAAGTATTTTCTAAAGAAAAAGGTGGACGTCGCGGTTTTAGAGACCGGCTTAGGCGGCCGCCTCGATGCCACCAATGTGGTTAAGCCCCTGGTCTCTTTGATTACCCATATCGGTTACGATCACACCGATAAGTTAGGTAAGAGCCTGGCGGCTATTGCCGCGGAGAAAGCCGGCATTATTAAAAGGAGAATTCCGGTAGTTTGTGCGCCTCAGGAAGAAAGTGTGCGGAAAGTAATCGCCAGCCGGTGCCGGGAAAGGCAAGCCCCGCTGTTTATGTTCGGCCGGGATTTTAAGACGCGAAATATAAGATTAAAAAAAGAGTACACCCTTTTTGATTTTGAATTCGCCGGCCGCACTTTTAAAAATTTAAAAATTTACCTGAGAGGAGAAAAGCAGGTGGAGAATGCCGCCTTGAGTTTAGCCGCCGGCTGTCTGCTTAAAGACAAGTTGGCCGATAAAGGGGGTTTTAAGTTTAAATCCGGCCTTAAAAGCGCAATTCTTGCGGCTCGCTTTGAGACCGTAAGTAAAAACCCCTTAATTGTAGCCGACATTGCCCACAATGTTTCTTCGGCCGCGGCTTTAAACGCAAACCTTAAAACCTATTTCCCTTCCCGGAAGGCAATCGTAGTATTTGCCGCCGCTAAAGATAAGGACGTAAGAAAGATGCTGGCCGAAATTGATTTCGCCGGGCTTATCTTAACCCGCTTCGGCAATCCGCGTTCATTTACTCCCGAGGAGCTAAGAAGGATATCGGGAATAAAAAAAGCCTGTACCGCCGGCAGCGTCAAAGCCGCCTTAAAAAAAGCCTTAGAGCTATATGCTTCTGATTGTATAATTGTGATTACCGGATCGCTGTTTTTAGTCAGCGAAGCCAAGAGGTTAATTGGGGACAGACCCCAATTAACGGGGTCTGTCCCCAATTATTAAGATGATTTTAAAAGGCTACAACTTAAAAGATACCATCGCCGCCATCGCTACTTTTCCTTCCAAATCGGCTTTGGGGGTGATTAAGATTTCGGGCCAGCGGGCTCTTCCTATCGTTTCTAAGGTGTTTAAGCCGGCCAGGAAAAAAAATATCCAGCAAGCCAAAAACTATACCCTCCACTACGGCTGGATCATTGAAAAAACGAAACGCCTGCCTGCCGGCAGGCAGGAAAAACGAAAAGCGAAAAACGAAACAACCGTAGATGAAGTGTTAGTGAGTATAATGAAGGCGCCGCGTTCTTATACCAAGGAAGACGTGGCCGAGATTTCCGCTCACGGCGGAGCAGTTGCCCTCAATAAGATTTTAGGGATGCTCATAAAGCAGGGTGCCCGCCTGGCCCGGCCCGGAGAGTTTACTTACCGGGCTCTGGTTGCGGGGAGGATTGATCTGCTCCAGGCCGAAAGCATCTCCGGGATAGTGGACGCCCGGACGGATGCTGGTTTAACCCTGGCCGCGGCCCAGTTAAGGGGCGAGGCTTCCTCAAAAATAAAGGCTTTAAAGGAAGAGGTTAAGGCCCTTTTTATCCGCACCGAAAGCGCAATAAATTTTCCCGAAGACGTGGCTATCCCCGCGGCCGAGCTAAAAACAGAGATTAAGAGCCTAAAGCTAAAGATAGACGCCTTGGTTAAGGCCAGCGCAGAGGCTAAGATCATCCGCGAAGGGCTCAAGTGTGTTATCTGCGGAAAGACTAACGCCGGAAAATCCACCCTCTTTAACCGTCTGCTTAAGGAGGAGAGGGTTATCGTCAGTAAATCGCCGGGGACTACCCGGGACGTTATCGAAGAGACCATAATTATCCGGGGAGTACCTTTAAGGATTTATGACACCGCGGGTATTTATAACCCCCGGGATTTAGTGGCCCGCCGGGCTTTAGATAAAACCTCAGAAATTTTCACCGCCGCCGATCTGGTAATCCTGGTTCTTGACGGCTCCCGCCCTTTAAGTAAGGATGACTTTTTTCTTCTGGATAAAATAAAGAATAAGAATTCAATCTGCGTGATCAATAAAATTGACCTTCCCCAGCGCCTGAGCGTAAAAAGTATTTTTAAAAATAGCCGCGGGGTTAAAATGAGCGCCTTGAAGAATATTGGGTTAGGCGATTTAGAAAAAGCGGTTTATAATAATGTTTACCGGATTGGTTTCTCCCGGGAAAATATTATCTTCCTTAATCATTATCAGCGGCAGGTTCTAAAGGAGGCCGCGCGCAGCATCGGGGAGATCGGGATTTTCTTGAAAGAAAAGCGGCCGGTTGATTTTATTAATTTCGCCCTTAAGGAATGCCTGGATAATTTAGGCAAGATTACCGGAGAAGTCTTCTGCGCGGAAATTTTAGAGAGCATGTTCAGCCGGTTCTGTATCGGTAAATGAGACTACAACTTTTAAAGCCGAAGGCGACTAAAAGTTGTATAGTCGAATTTATCCCGACGAGCCCTGGGTTCATTTCCGAAGGAAATTAACCCAGTATATAGGCGAGTCGGGATAAGAGGGGTTAATGAAATGGATAAGAAAAAAATCGAGAAAGCAATCAGAATGGTTTTAGAGGCGGTGGGCGCGGACTTAAAAAGAAAAGATATCGCCACTACCCCCAAGCGGGTGGCCGAGATGTATAACGAAATTCTGGGCGGGCAATTCCAGGATGCCAGCGAGGAGCTGGAAGTTATCTTAGAGCAAAAGCACGATGAAATTATTCTTTTAAAAGATATCCCGCTCTACTCGGTCTGCGAGCACCACCTTATGCCCTTTATCGGCAGAGCCCATGTGGCCTATATCCCCGATAAGAAAATCACCGGTTTAAGTAAAATCGCCCGGGCGGTGGATATTTTAGCCAGGCGCCTGCAGGTTCAGGAGAGGCTGACTACCGAGATTGCCGACGTGATTATGAAGAAATTAAAGCCCAAGGGGGTAATGGTGGTCATCGCCGCCGAACATTTATGCCTATCCATGCGCGGGGCGAAGAAGCCGGGGGCAGTTACTACCACTTCTGTAGTCCGAGGGATATTCCGCAGTAACCAGAAGACCCGTCAGGAGGCCTTAAGCCTTATATCATCCTAGCAATTATCCATAAAATAGATGATGGAAAGAGAAGCTTTGCTTTATGAAAAGCTGGATAACCACCGGGTGCGTTGCGGCCTCTGTGCGCATCAGTGTAAAATAGCATCCTCCCAGTACGGAATCTGCGGGGTGCGCCAGAACAGGGACGGAGTTTTGACCAGCCGGGTTTACGGTCAGGCCATAGCCGCTAACGTCGACCCCATCGAGAAGAAACCGCTTTACCACTTTTTCCCGGGCAGTTTTTCCTTCTCCGTAGCCACCGTCGGCTGTAACTTTAAATGCGGCTTTTGCCAGAACTGGCAGATTTCCCAGGTTTCCCCTAAGGATGATCCGGTTTTATCCCCCACCCTTATGCCTGAGGATATAGTAAAGGAGGCCCGGGGAAGAAAGTGCTTGAGCATTTCCTATACTTATACCGAGCCGACCGTCTTTTTTGAATACGCCTATGATACGGCCCGGTTAGCCAAGACGGCAGGCCTTTACAATAATTTCGTTACCAACGGCTATATGACTAAACCGGCGCTTAAAATGATTTCGCCTTATCTGGATGCGGCCAATGTTGACTTAAAAAGCTTTAGCGATGATTTTTATCGACAACATTGCCGGGCCCGGCTTAAGCCGGTATTGGATTCGATTAAGCTGATGAAAGAGCTGGGGATTTGGGTAGAGGTAACTACTTTAATCATCCCCGGCCAGAACGATTCCGAGGCGGAATTGAAAAATATCGCGGAGTTTATTGCCGGAGTGGGCCAGGATATCCCCTGGCATATCAGCCGCTTCCACCCCGATTATCAATTTTTAAATTACCCGCCTACGCCGGTAGAAGTTTTAAAGAAAGCGCAAGCCCGGGGAAAGAAAGCGGGCCTGCGCTACGTTTATTTAGGGAATATCCTGGAGAATTCCGATACCTGCTGTTATAATTGCGGTAAGATTTTAATCAAAAGGCTTTACCTTGACATTTCCGAAAACAAGATAAAGAACGGCCGGTGTTCCTCCTGCGGCACAGCCGTTGACGGCGCCTTTTTAATATGATCGGCAATATTTTCCTCTTTATAATTTTTATTTTTCTATCCGCCTTCTTTTCCGCATCCGAAACAGCGATTTTTTCTCTGGGCAACTTGAAATTGCGCAAAATCGCCGAGAAACACCCCAAAGGCAAAATCGTAAAGAATCTGCTCAAGAACCCGACCCACCTGCTCTCGGCTATTGTTTTCGGAAATTTACTGGTCAATATCGGCTTAGTCTCATTTTCGACGGCTATTTTTGTCCGGGTTTGGGGAGAGCGCGGGCTGATCCTGGCCATTGCCTTAAGCGGCACGCTGATCCTTTTTCTGGGCGAGATTTTTCCCAAAACCTTGGCCATTTATACGGCTGAGAAGCTGTCCTTGCCGGCGGCGCGAATCCTAAACGTCCTGGCTAAGGTTTTTTCTCCTTTTATCTGGGCCATTGAAAAAATCGTAGGATACTTTTCTTCTTTTGTCTTGCGCCGGCACAAGAAATCTAAATTAAGCGACGAGGAATTTAAGGCCGCCCTTCTTTTAAGCCAGAAAGACGGCCAGATTTCGGCCCAGGAAGAGGATATGATCAGCCATGTGCTCGAGTTTAAAGACACCCGGGCCAGTGAAATATTGACCGCCCGCATTGATATTAAAGGCATCGACAGCGCTTTAAGCCCGGGGGAAGTTTTGGATTTTTTAAAGGTCAAGCAGCACTCTAAATTTCCCGTGTTTGAAGGGTCTTTAGATCACATCACCGGGATTCTCTATGCCAAAGACGTATTCTTAAATCCGGATCAGGATTATCACTCGTTGTTAAGAGCGCCCGTATTTATCCCCGAAAGCAAAGGTATCGACGATATTTTAAAAGTTTTTTTAGAAAAAAAGGAGAGGATCGCCATTGTCCTGGATGAGTACGGGGGCTGTGCGGGGCTGGTGACCATGGAAGATATCGTGGAGGAGATATTCGGAGAAATTTACGATGAGTTTGAAAAGCGCGAAGAGCCCCTGGAAGATTTAGGAGGTGGCGCCTTTCGGGTTTACGGGAAAACCCCGATTAAGACCGTAAATTTAGAGTTAGAATTGGATTTACCCGAAGATGAAGATACTGTGGCCGGATTTTTGCTTTCTAAGATGGAAAAAATTCCCCGGCCCGGCGAGTCTTTCAAGTTTAACAATATCGAGTTTGTTGTCGAACGGGCAACAGCCCGCAGAATCGTCAGCATCATCTTAAAAATAAGGAGATAGAGTGTTAAATCCGAAATCCGAATATCGAAATCCGAAACAATGTTCAAATTTTCAAAATTTTAATAACCAAAACAAATGGCTAAAGAATACGATTTAGAGAAAAGAACTGAGAAATTTGCCACAGATGTAATTGGGCTATGTAAAGAATTAGCCAAAAATACCATAAATATCGAATTGATAAAACAATTAGTAAGAGCTTCAGGTTCTGTAGGCGCTAATTATATTGAAGCTAATGAATCTTTGAGTAAGAAAGACTTCTACCATCGGATTAAGATATGTAGAAAAGAAGCAAAAGAGGCTAGATACTGGCTTAAATTGATTAATTCGGCTAATAATAAGTTTGAAAAAGAAATAGATGTTTTCATAAAAGAAGCAACCGAATTAATGAATATCTTCGGAGCTATCGTTAGAAAAGCTTCTTAGTTTTGGAATTTGAAAAGTAGAATTTCGAATTTGTTTCGAATTTCGGATTTCGAGTTTCGAATTTAAATGATATGGTTTACCTATATTTAGTAGGCTGTAGCGTATTTGTAATTTTGCAGGGGTTTTTCGCGGCCAGCGAGATAAGTTTCATTTCTTCGAGCACGCTTAAATTGCGCCACCGTCAGGGCAAGGGCGATAAAAAGGCCCGGCAGGTATATGCGCTGATTTTAAAACCGGAAGAATTCCTGGCCACTACCCTGGTGGGGACTAATATTTCCGTGGTGTTAAGTACGAGCCTGCTTACTTTCTTTCTGATCCGATTGGGAGTTAAGGCCAGTAACGTCTGGATAACACTTATATTTACCCCGTTTGTAGTAATTTTCGCCGAACTTATCCCCAAGAATATGGGCCGGTTCTTTAAAGAGGATTTCAGCTGTAAAGTAGTGGGGCTGATTCTTTTCTGCGAAAAATTATTCTTACCCCTCATCGAGAGCATCGGGGTATTGAGTCGGTTTCTGGTTAAGACTTTTCTTAAAAAGCAAAAAGCGCGTTCTTTTTTCGTAACCAAAGAAGAGATAAAATCTCTGGTCAGCCAGATTCAGAAAGAGGGGGGTATCGACCGGGGCGAGAAAGAGGCCATCGATGAAGTATTTGAGTTCCGCAGCGATAAGATTAAAGATGTTTGCGTGAGCATAAAAGAGATAGCCGCTTTTGATTATACCGACTCTTATGCCCGGATTCTTAAAGCCGCCAAAGAAAAGGGGTTCATCCGCTACCCCGTATTCCGGGACAAAAAAATCATCGGTTATATTAATATCTACGACCTTTTTTATCAGCCCGGCTCAAATTGGCAGCAGCTCATTCGGCCGATAACGAAATTAGGGTTGAATCAGAAGCTGTACGAAGCTTTTACTCTGCTCCAGGCCAAAAAGGAAAGTCTGGCTTTGATCTTAAAAGGCAAGAAAGCTTACGGAATAATTACCATCCAGGATTTAATCCGCGAAATCATCACTTCCATCATCAAAGAAAAATAAGGGCAGGAGCGGGCCCTG
The DNA here is from genome assembly GCA_964420965.1 of uncultured Planctomycetia bacterium. Lineage (GTDB taxonomy): Bacteria > Omnitrophota > Gorgyraeia > Duberdicusellales > 4484-171 > CAYQUQ01. The sequence goes on from CAYQUQ010000012.1 coordinate 13,625, forward strand.
GCGGTAGCCTTCCTGGTTTATTTTTTTCTCAATGGCTTTGATCCGGTTTTCGGGGTGAGGATGGGTGGCAAAGAAATATAAGAATTTGGGGGCCTTTTCTTTATCCTTTATCCGCTCTAAAAATTCAACCGCGCCGCTTACATGGCCATAGCGTTTATTTAAAAGGTCTACCGCAAAAGAGTCAGCGGCCTTTTCCTGGCCCTGGGAGAATTTCATCTCGGCTTTAGCCAGAGAGTTTCCCAGGAAGTTGCTCACCGAGCTGTCCTGGCCCGTAAATACCGTGGAGAGGATAAAGAAGATCAGGCTTCTCCCTAAAGCCTTAAGGTGGTCGCGATGGGCAAAGTGTCCCAGCTCATGGGCCAGCACAAAGGAGAGCTCGTTTTGGGAATCGATCTCCTTAAGCAGGGTGGTGAAAACTAAAATATTTCTTCCGGGCAGGGCCAGGGCGTTTGTTTTCTTACTCTCGACGATATGCACCCGGTAATCCTGAGCGGTATCCAGTTTTTCCACTAAGCGATTAAGCAGGGCCTGTATTTCTTTCTCGGCTGCGCTCTGCTCAATTTCTTTGATGTATAAAGAGGTGTAGAATTTTTCCAGGCGCGTTTCGAATTCCTCGGGCAGGCGGGGAACCACCGCGTTGACCGCAAACCCTAAAACAATATAAATAATTAAAAGTATCCCCAGTATGGAAACGAGCAGGCTGGCCAGCTCTTTAAGCGGGCTTTTAGAGGAGACGTTAACATTCCCCTTTATTTCTTTGGCCACGTAAGGCATAAGCCGGAAAGTAGTGTCGGTCCCTACTTTTTATAGGTAACTGCAGTTCCGTAGGCTAAAACTTCGCTGCACCCGAGGCTTTGGTTCCGCTGGGCACTGGAGCTGCCGATATTCGCGGTTTCTACGCGCGTGTTCACGATTATATCCGCGTCCCCGGCTTCGGCTTTCATCCTCAACAGGGCTTCCCGCCGGGCCCGGTCAATAACACTTCCGTAAGAACCTACTTCCCCGCCAAAGATATTCCGCAGTCCCCCCAGAAACTGTTTGAAGTAATCTATGGAAACAACTACGCTTCCGGAAACCAGCCGGGAACCGGCAATCTCTTTTCCTTCCTCGAAGGTATCCTCCGCGGTTACGGCCGGAAGATTAAGAAATTCCTTTTCTCTTTTGAGGATCGAGCGGTAATGTTTCTTCTCGATGATGACCGTGCCGGTAAAATAAGTCCCGATAAGGAGGATGATAAAAATAATCAGTTCCATCACTTACCTCCTAACCGACCTTTACCGCGGTGCCGTAAACGTATAATTCCGCGGCTCCCTGGGTAATCGCGGAAGTGGAGAAGCGCACATTGACTACGGCATTGGCGCCTAAGCCCTGGGCCTGGGCGGTCATCCTTTCGATGGATTGGTTACGGGCTTCGGTAAGCAGCTGGGTGTAACCTTTTAGCTCGCCGCCGACCAGGTTTTTAAATCCGGCCGCCATATCCGATCCGATGTGGCGGGCTCTTACCGTGGAGCCGGAGACCAGGCCGTAATGTTCCAGGATTCTTTTGCCGGGGACATTCTCGGTGTTGGTAAGGATCATAAAATTACCCCCTTGATTTACTCAATTAGTTCCTTCAGTTCTTCCGCACTGATGCAGCTTATCCCCAGTTTCCGGGCCCATTTTACCAGGCCCGAATCCGAGGTAGCCAGATAGGCTTCTAATTCTTTAGCCAGGAGAATAAGGTCAAAATCGGGCTTGCTGTCGATGATGCCTTCCCGCAGAGCCACCCGGTATTCCTGGCGTAAGCTCTTTATGGTTTCTTCTTCTTTGTCCCGCCCGCCCGCGGCTTTAAGCCCTTTACGGGTGTATTTTTCGGCTATTCTCAAACCCTTATTGATGCGCTGGCGCATTTCTTCGATGAACTCATAGACCAGCATAGCCGGAACTCCTAAAGCATAGGAAGAAGGCGGTTTTTTGTTGAGGAGGGTGGCTTTTTTGCCCGCCGGCAGTTTTTCGATAAAAGCGAGAAGCTCTTCATAAACCGAGGGCGGGATAAACAGGTGGATGTGCCTTTTGTCTTTCACTTTATCCAGAAACAGGCCCAGAGCTTCCCGGGGTGTTTTTCCGAAGAGATAGCGCGAATCGGGATTGACGAAGATACTGGTATCGAGGATGATTTTTACAACTTTCATCGCTATATTTTAAACCACAATCATCCTCAAAGCAATAGAGAAGTTTTTGTAAATTGAGTTGACATCTTCTCGGGTGTGGGTTAAAATTAGTCTAAGTAACATTTAAGTTTCATAAATTCCATACGGTATAAAAAGGGAGGAAGTATGTTTAAGCGGATTTTAGTTTTAGCGGCTTTATCTATTTTACTTATTGGGTGCCCTAACTTCGGCGGCTCTAAAAACGGAGGTGAAGCGCCGGTAAAAAGATCGCCGATAAAAGGTTCCCTGCTGGCTCAGGTCAATGACTGGGCTGTGGGTACGGTAGATTTCCGGGAAAAACTGGACGCTTTAAAGACCATCATTCCGGCCGAAGAGGGCTTAAGGGAGCAGTTCGAAGACCCCGAGACCCAAAAAAGAATCCTTCAGGAGCTGGTTAATTTTGAAATCCTGGCCCAGGTAGCCGAATCTAAAGGTATGGGCAGAGAAAACGACGTGATGGATGCGGTCAAGAACTTTAAGCGCAATTTCCTGGCCCAGAAAATGCTCGGAGAGATTTATAAGGATATCACTATTACCAGTGTCGAAATCGAGAATTTTTACAGTGAGAATAAGGGCCTTTTTTCCGAGGCCGAGACCAGAAAAATACGGGAAATCGTAGTTACCTCCGAGGCCCAGGCTAAAGACATCATGATCCGGCTGCTCCAGGGAGAGAACTTTTCTTCTCTGGCCAGAAGTTACTCTATCGCTCCCACTAAGAGTAAAGGCGGCGATTTAGGGAATCTCAAGATTGACGAGAGAACTACCCGGGAGAAGAAGTTTCCCAATTTCTGGCGTACCGCAGTGACTACCGATGAAGGAAAGGCTTCCAGTTATTTCAAGAGCCCCGACGGCCGTTATTATATCATCCAGGTCGATAAGGTAAAAAGAGGCGACGTCCGGCCCCTAAGCGAGGTCCGCGGTGAAATCGAAGAGCATTTAAAAGGGGTGCAGGCCAACGTGAAGAAAGAGGATATCATCGCTAACGCTAAAGAGAAGTTTAAAGTAATTATTAATCAGGATTTATTAAAATAAGGCAGAGGGGATATGGATAAAAGAATTATTAATTTGATAATCGGCGCGGTCTTGGCTATGTTTGCGATATTTATGATCAACAACCATTTGAAATCGCGGGAAGCCGAAATTCAGCGGCTTATCGAGGAAGGCAAACTGGTGCCGGTGGTTCTGGCCAAGGTGGACATTCCCCGGGAAAGCACCATCGCCGGCGATATGGTGTATATGGATAACGTCCGGGCCCAGTCAGTGCAGTCCGGGGACTTAACTTCCATGGCTTCGGCGATCGGTAAATTTACCGAGGTCGACATATTGCAGGGCCAGCACATCAACCGGAATATGATCCGGCCGATCGGAGGCGCCCGCTATCTTTCCCAGGCCGTTCCCCAGGGCTTCCGGGCGATTACTATTTCCGTGGATAAAGTTGCTTCAATCGAAGGCCTGCTTAAGCCCAACGACAGCGTGGACATAGTATCTACCTTTAACATTCCCGATCCGATGACTGGCGAAAGCGACGTAGTGGTGGTTACGGTTTTCCAGGGGGTAAAAATACTGGCTACCAACAGAAATCTTTCCCAATACGTGGTGCCCCCGGGGGTCAATACCGTTACCCTGGCTTTAAAGCCCGAGGATGTAAAAGTGCTTACCTATATTCTGGAGTGGAGCCGGATCCGGCTGGTGTTAAGGCCTCCTCTGGATACCAGTGTCGAATACGGCTACAGCGCGGTGACCTGGGAATCATTAATGAAAAAATTGGGGATGTGGCAGCCGCAGACTGATGTTCCGGTGACGGAAACAATTGAAGTCTACCGGGCCACAAGTAAAGAAGACGCCCCGATTAGATAATAAAACCTAAAAAAAAGAGGAAAAAAATGATGAAGAAAATATTTTTCGTTCTCTGCCTTTTTGCCTTTAGCGTTTTTACCCCCTCCAGTAACTATTCCCAGGGTTTTTTAAGCCTCGAGCCCGAGAGCGATGAGATCCAGCTGATTACCGGAGAGGTGAACGTATTCAGCGTATCTAATCCCCAGCGGGTTTCTATCCGTAATCCGGAAATAGCCGACATCGCCAAAGTTTCCGACACCGAAGTGGTAATCATCGCTAAACATACGGGAGAGACCGCCCTGACCCTTTGGGACAGCAGCGGCGAGAGAGTCTATTTCATCATTGTCTATTCCCAAAATCTAAAGCGGGTTACCCAAAAGTTAAAGCGGCTGATTAACAAAAATTTAGGCATTGATCAGGTCTATTACCGGATCAACGAGGCCACGGGCAAGATCATGGTTCTGGGGGAAGTAACTGCGGAAGAGAAGGCCCAGATCGAAAATGTCTTAGCTTACTTTTATGACGAGGGAGGATCCAGCGTCCTTATCGATAACGTGTTGACCGTCACCCGGGAAAGCCGGATGGTGGAGATAGATTGTGAGATTTTAGAGATTAACAAGAATGATTTGGATGAGATCGGAGTCAAATGGCTGGAAACTTTGCAGATGCGCGAAGAGACTTATACCGCGCCGAGCGGCACTTCGGCCGGGGTGGAGACTACGCTCGACCGAATTGCGCCCTGGACGGCCCTCTGGCCGATGCATAATTTTTCCCGCGACGCCTTTCACGCCAAGTTACGATTCCTGGAGCGGCGCAACAAAGCTAAGATTTTATCGCGCCCCAAGCTGTTGTGTTTAAGCGGCGAAGAGGCCAAGCTGGTGGTGGGCGGAGAGGTCCCTTACGTTACCGCCAGCACCACTAACGCGACCGGTACCGGCGTGGAAATTTCCTACAAAGAGTACGGGGTGATCCTTTCTTTACGCCCGGAAGTGCTTAAAGACGGTAAAGTGGCTTTCAATATCGGGACTGAGGTCAGTTCCCTGGACTGGTCCAATGCCATAACCGTTTCCGATATCCAGGTCCCGGCTTTTGCCACCCGCAAGGCCGACACCGTCTTAAATGTCACTTCCGGAGATACCATATTTATCGGCGGGCTGATCAAGAACGAAGAGTCCCACAATGTCGATATGCTGCCGGCTTTAGGCCGAATCCCGATTTTAGGCATTCTTTTTAAGTCCAAAGATTTTCAGGATGACCGGACCGAGCTGGTCATCACCCTTACCCCGGTTATCCGGGAGAGCAAGGGCGAGTCCCAAAGGCAGCAGGCCATGACCCCGCAGCCGGATAAGCCGGCTAAACTGGCTATTTACCCCCGCTATTTACAGGATGAGAGTGTTTTAGAAGATTATATTTTAAGGGTCCAGAAAAGGATTTTTGAAAACTTGAATTACCCGCCTTTGGCCAAAGAGGCCGGGTGGCAGGGGACTGTGCGTTTTAAAATGCACCTTAATGCCCACGGCGAGGTTATGGAGATTAGAGTGGTTCAATCTTCGGGTTATGTTTCTTTTGATGAAAACGTAACCAAGACAGCCCGGTCTTTAAGCCCTTATTCTCCTTTTCCGCCGAATATAGATTTAGAGGAATTGTGGGTAGATATTCCCATAGTCTATAAGATGGATTAATTTGCCTTTAAGCGGTATAAGATACAAGTTATTAATCTTAAGTCCCCGCACCTCTTAGGGTGCGGGGTTGCACTAATTAAGGAGTGGTAGCGGTGCCGGCACGAATAGTTTCTTTTTTCAGTTCCAAGGGCGGGGTGGGAAAAACCTTTTTTTCCCTTAACCTGGCTGTAGCCTTATCCCTCAAAGGAAAAAAGGTTCTTTTCCTGGATCTGGATTTAGGCGCCCCCCAGGTAAGCCCCAAGCTTTTAGGACTTAAGCCCAAGTATTGTCTATTCAGCCTGCTTGAGCACCTCGATGAATTTAAGGAAAAAAAGAGAAATGTCACAAGTTATTTCACCCCCTACGGCAAGAGCCTTTATCTGCTCCCGGCCATCTTTAAGCTTCCCCACCGGACCAAGATTACCCCGCAGGTGATAAAGAAATTCATCTCCATTGTGGATGGGGAATTGGATTTCATTATCATCGACGTCGGGAGCAACTTAACCGATAACCTGCTGGCTGCCTTTGATGCCTCGGGCCTTTTGATGCTGGTTTTAACCCCGGATATTCTTTCCGTATATCAGACCGAATGGATTCTGGATACCCTGCAGACTATCGGTTTTCCCTTAAAGATGATTAAAATAATCCTCAACCGGGCCGAAAGTAAAGGCTCGATAAGCTGGCAGGAAATAAAATTACTCCTTCCCGCGGAAGTGATTTCTCTGGTGCCTTCCGAGGGCCGGGCCGCCGGGCTGGCCGTAAATAAAGGAATCCCCATAGTTTTGGACAGCCCCAACTCTAAAATATCTTACAACATCAGCAAGCTGGCCCGGGATTTGATCGAAAAGAAGAGTTTATATATCGAACATAAGGATTTAACCGAGTTACGGATTACCAAAGAAGAGCTGGCTGAAACCGAAGAGGCTTTTTTAGAGAAAATCGGCTTAATGGAAGGCGCGGAGAAGGTCTATTTGAAGGAAGAAGAGGATGAGGTAATCCGCTTTAAGAAGAAAGTGCACCACCGCCTGCTCGAGGAGCTGGATTTAAAAAGGCTGCCCATCGAAACATTTACCTACAGCCCGCAAAAGATCAAAGATTTAAGGGCCCGGGCGGAAAGAATAGTTTCCAACATCATCAGCAGTGAAGCCGGAGGATTCATCTCCTCCCTGGAAGTGCGCAAGAAGATTACCAAGGAAATTCTCGATGAAGCTTTAGCCCTCGGGCCTCTGGAAGATTTGCTTAAAGAGGCCAGCATCACCGAAGTCATGGTCAACAACAAGGACCAGATCTATGTGGAAAGGGAGGGTAAACTTTATTTAACCAGCAAAAAATTTACTACCAATCAGCAGGTAGGAATTGTCATTGAAAGGATTCTGGCCCCCTTAGGAAGGCGCATTGACGAATCCGTGCCTTATGTCGATGCCCGTCTTCCCGACGGCTCGCGGGTAAACGCGATTATTTCACCGCTCTCCTTAACCGGCCCGACCCTGACTATCCGTAAGTTTTTCCGGCAGCGTCACAGCATGGATGATCTGGTCAAGAAATTCGACAGCCTTACTCCGGAAATCGCTTTGTTTTTAGATGCAGCGGTAAAATCCCGGAAGAACATCCTGGTTTCCGGGGGGACCGGCTCGGGGAAAACCACTTTTCTTAATATCCTTTCTTCGTTTATCCCCGAGCATGAACGCATCGTTAGCATCGAAGATTCGGCTGAGCTTAAACTGGATCAGGCGCACTGGATCCGGCTGGAATCCCGGCCGCCGAACATTGAAGGCAGGGGCCAGATCACTATCCGGGATTTATTCCGTAACTCTCTGCGCATGCGCCCGGACCGGATTATCGTCGGCGAGGTAAGAGCCCAGGAGGTTATCGACATGCTCCAGGCCATGAATACCGGCCACGACGGCAGTATGTCTACCATTCACGCCAACACTACTCACGATGTTTTAATCCGGCTGGACAGCATGATTTTAATGAGCGGGGTCGAGCTGCCTTTAAGGGCCATCCGGGAGATGATTTCATCGGCGCTGCATTTAATCGTGCAGACGGCCCGGCTTTCCGACGGCTCGCGCAAGGTCACGGCGGTTACCGAAGTGGTGGGCATGCTCGACGATACCCACATAAATCTTCAGGACATTTTTTATTACCGCCAGACCGGGGTGGATGACGCCGGTAAGGTCCAGGGTTATTTTACTTCTTTAGGCTATATTCCTACCTTCTACGATGAAATCCGGGCCCGCGGCATTAAGCTTCCGCGCGAGGTGTTTATTTCCAAGGAGTAAATGTATGGCTAAAGGCGTAGACAAGCTGAAAAAATTACTGAGCGACCAGACCATTACCGAAATAATGATCAACGGCCCCCACGCCACCTGGCTGGAAATAAAAGGCGTTAAGAGTAAAATCGATGTTACCTTTGACGAGTCCGACGTAAAAGACCTTATCGAGCACTACTTCCAGCGGGTGGGGAAGAACATCTCTTATTATAATCCTTATGGGGATGTCTGCACCGACGACGGCTCGCGGATCAATATTATTCAGTATCCTTTAGCCCGCTGCGGGACTACCATTACCATCCGTAAATTTGACCGCCAGCTGCACAGCCTGGATGATCTGGTAAAGCTGGAGACTTTAAGCCCCAGGATGGCCGGATTCTTAATCGCCTGCATTCAGGGCCGGATCAACATTCTGTTTTCGGGAGCCACCGGCTCGGGCAAAACCACCACCATGGAAATGCTTTCCCACCATATACCCGAACAGGAGCGGTTGGTAACCATTGAAGATACCGCGGAGCTCCAGCTCCATCAGGAAAACTTAGTGCCTATGGAGACCCGCACTCCCGACCAGGACGGAAAAGGCGAAGTGGCCTTGCGGGATTTAATCCGTAATGCTCTGCGTATGCGCCCGGACCGGATTATCGTGGGCGAGGTCAGAGGCGCGGAAGCTTTAGACATGATTATGGCCATGTCCACCGGCCACCGGGGCACCTTAGCCGTAATCCACGCCAACTCTCCTCAAGAGGTAACCAGCCGTATGGAGACTTTGATTCTTTCTTCGGGTATTAAGCTTCCGGTAGAAGAGATCCGCCGCATGATCGGCAACACCTTAAACGTTATCGTCCAGCAGGAGCGCTTTCCCGACGGTATCCGCCGGATAACCCATATTTCGGAGCTGCGCGGGGTGGAGCGTAATGAGGTTGCCATCCAGGACTTATTTATTTTCCGGCGTGAAGGCAAAACCAAAGAAGGAAAAATAAAGGGAAAATTCAAGACCGTCATGCGTAATTATCCCCGTTTCTTCCCCGAATTTCAGCGTTTAGGCCTTCTGGACGACAAGGCCTTTTCCGACAACTAATCCCCTTGGAAACGTTTTAATTTCGGCCGCTTATTTCCTTGAAAAAGAGGATACTTATATGCTATAATTAAATACAAAGAGGGTTTGAGGATTTAACCAAACCAAGGGGGTGAAAAACCCCCTACTTTTTTTTGGGGGTAGAGAACCGGGGCCGGTTATGATATAATTGCCTTCCATGGCCCGGGTAAAGATAGATCCTTCTATAGAAAAGTTAGTGCGGCGCCACCGAAAAAAGGCGGTTACCCTGGGAGTCCGGGGCCTGGCCGATTTTCTTTTCCGCCAATACGCCGTGCGCATTTCCAAAAGCACCATCCATAATATTCTGAAAACCGCCGGAGCCAGAAAAAGGCCCGGTCCCAAGCACGACCTTTCGGTGTACAAGGTTAAGGGGGTTAAGTCCTGCGGCCTGATCCTGCTTAAGGCCCTCGATTATCATGTGGGGCTATTTGACTATTTAGTTCGAGAACTTAAATCCGCTTTTCCTAAACTTAAGCCCGAGGAGTTACAGAAGTTGATAATCTTAGCCAGCTTTTGGCCTTTGAGCGGAAAAAACCTTAACCAAACTCTGGAAAAAAAAGGGGTTTTGCGCTGGCTGGGTTTAAAGCACCTGGCAGTAAAAAAAATCGGCTATTTTACCCAAACCTTAACCCAGCATAAATTCCGGCTGGATTTAACCCCCTTAAAGGAAGATTTAAGGATGGTGTCCACGTTAAAGTTCTACTTTAAAAACGGCCGGGCCGGCTTCTCCGATGCTAAGCTGTCCACCTTCTGGGACGGCCCCTGTAAGCTAAGCTCGTTTTTCTTGCCCCTGCGGGCAGTCCGGCTTAAGCTTAAGCGGCTGCTTGATCAGGGCCTGTTGGTAATCGGTTACACCCGCAGCTTCGGCTACCTTTCTTTACCGGCTTTCGATTGCCTGGAAGGGTTTCGTGCCGGGTTGGAAAAAATAGCCCTTTTAGATCAGAAGGGCCGGGTGTTGGCGGAGGTAACCCCTAACCAGCCTAAAACCGGCTTGATTTTCGGCTATTCCACCCAGATTGTCTCCCTGGGGGTAAGTTACTCTTCGGGACTAAAGCGGTTGCAGCGTTTTTTCTGGGAGGAATTAGGCCAATTTTACTCCCGAAAAACAGGGGTAAAATTCACCTCGGCCCGGGGCCAGGAGCTGGCCGTAGATAATATCCTGGTTTCCCGGGAAGCTAAGGCCTCGCCCTCCTGGGGCCTGGTATCTACCCTCCCCCTAGGGGAGAAAAACTCGAATTTACCAAGGGTTTTAAAGGGTTACTTTTATGCCTGGCCTTACCTCAGCCAGGATTTCTTCCGCGAAATGCGGGTTTTAGATAAGTCCCTGGCCGCACCGGCGGCCCCGGAGGGTAATTATCTGGCCAAAATGCTCCCGCAAAGACTTATTATTTCACAACCGATTGACTTAGTTAGAGTGGGGCAAGTACTATCCGCCATGTTCAAGGAAGTAGTCTGGGGGTGGGAGCCGAAGGGTAAATCCGGCAATTTCACCATCGCCAAGGACCATATCCGGATTTTTTTAAAGGATACCCCCCTTAAAGTGAAGAAGAATTTTAACCGGGCCGGCCTTTATCTGGGGGAAAAGCGCATTTTTATTATATAATATTTAGGCGCACCCGGTTAAAAATCTTATTTTAACGGGGTGAAAACGGTTCCAGAAAATTATCTAAATCTCCTTGAAATCCCGGCATATATAATGGTATATTAAAGTGGTAGAGGGGAGACGGCAGCAAGGTCAGCCTTGAGACTGCGGGGGATAGAAAGCCACGGATCCGGAAAGCAGGGAAAAACAAGTCGTATCAAGGATAATCCGGGCTACCCCAAGTCTCTTCCCGAGAGGGGGGTAGCCCGTTTTTTTGAGGTGAACCATGAAGTTGCTTAAAAAAGCACAATCCACGCTGGAATACCTGGGGGTGGCCGTAGTCATGGGAACCGTGGGTATTCTGGTTTTCGTGGGCGCCAATAAAGCTAATTTTCTGGATTACCGGGGCGATGACGCCGCCGACGGTTCAGGGGGTACCATGATCGATGATATTTTAGGCGATACCTCAGGGGCTCAGGAATGGCCCGAATCCTGGATTACTACCACTACCAATGAGGAGGCCACGGTGAGCGGCACTGCGCCCACCTGGGAGACTGAGGGTGAAGGAGCGGAATGGGGAGAGCAGCCGGGAAGTCTGATTGCCGAGAGCGCCGAGCTTTCCTCGGGAGAACCGGAAGTTACCCAGGAGGAACTGTTAAGAAGGGGACAGGAGCTTGAGGATCAAGTCGATCTTACCGAAGCCAGAAGGCGAGAAGAAGCTCTTCAAGCCCAGCAGGAGGAGCTTCTCCGGCAGCAGCAGGAAGCGGAGCAGGAGCAATCGCCGTAAAAGGACTTATAAAATGTTTATTCGGTTAAGAACAAAAAAGGCCCAGAGCATATTAGAATACGCGGCTATAGTTATTCTAGTCTCGGCGGCCATATCCACCATGACCATCTATATTCAGCGGGCCATGAACGTGCGCTTCCGGCACATCCGGGAGGAGTTAAACGAAAGCCAGAGGTAAACATGAGCCAGAGAAGAGTTAAATGCCAGAGCCTTTTAGAATACATATTCTTTTTAATCGTGGTTTTCGGCGGTTTTATCGTGGCCACCCATCCCAGCGGGGTTCTGTTTACCACCGTAGAAGGAAAACTGGACGATATGAACGACGGTATTCAAAATCAATTTAGCCAGGATTTTGAAGGAGAAACCATTGAACATGAACCCCCGGAGGCCCAAAGTGAAAACTAAAGCCCAGAGTATTCTGGATTACGCCGCTTTAATCGCCATCATTGCCGTTTCTTTGATCGCCATGAGCGGTTACTTGTTCCGGGCCATTAACGCCCGCTACTTTCACATCAAGATGGATTTAATAGACCCCATACAAGGGGTTAAGTAATAAGGAAAAATTAAACAAGGAGGGGAGAGCGATGATCAGAAGAAAGAAAGCACAGAGCATCTTAGAGTATGTAATTATTCTGGGTGCGGTCGTTCTGGCGGTAATTGCCGCCACCAGCGGCCCCAATGCGCCGATTAAGCAGGCCGTGGAGAAGATGTTCAGTGATTCGGCCAATCTCATCGAGGACAAGACCGATGATTTTCTGACCCGGGCCGGAAGTTCCGGCGGGGGGGATTAAGGTTTACACCGTCGATTAAACAGAAGCGAATAAGTATGGAGCTAAAGAACAGGAGGTGTTAGAGATGTTGATCAAACTTAAGAAGGCACAGGCTACAGCGGAGTACGCTATTCTTTTTGCCATCGTCATCGGAGCCGCTATCGGCATGCAGAGCTATATAAAGAGAGCCCTGCAGGGCCGGCTTTACGATGCCGCCAACAATTACGTTACTTCAACCGGGGGAAATACCTTACAGTACGAGCCGACCAGCGGCTACCGGGAGACCACTGCTCAGGCCACCAACAGAGCCTTCAGCGAAGAGTATTCCGGCGGCGCTGATCCCTTTACCTACAACGAAAGCACAACGGCTAATTACACTTCTGAGACTACCCAGTAATGTTTAGGGTTTTAGGGTGGCAGAAGTAAAGAGCAAGGAAAATAATATAAGGAGGAGTTGCAATGTTGATCAGGATAAGAAAATCACAGAGCACCTTGGAGTATGCCCTGCTGATAACGGTCGTGGTCGGAGGCTTACTGGCCATGCAGAACTACTTAAAGCGCAGTATCCAGGGCCGGATGCAGATTATCGGTGACCAGATGGGCGACCAGTATTCTCCCGGCGGTTTAACTACCCGGAATGAGACTACTAACGTCAGCCACGACACCATCAACGAAGTTACTACCGGCGGCCCGGGCGCAGCGGGGGTAAGTGGTTATACTACCACCACTATCACCGGCGGCCATCAGCAGTCCAGAAGTAACCGTGCGGTGGGCGATTTGGATCAGGAAACCTGGTAATAGGCTTTAAGAACAAAAGGAGAGGTTTATGGGCGGCGGTTTAAGAAAAGCTCAGTCCACGCTGGAGTACGCGGCGCTGATCGCGGTGGTTATCGGTGTATTCCTGGCCATGCAGGTTTACCTTAAACGGGGCATGCAGGGCCAGATGGTAGCCGGCAGCGACCAGATTGCCGACCAGTACGGCTACGGGTTGACCAACAGCCACGAGCACTACGAGACCCATGCCAGCGAGTTCGAGATGGATACCGCCGGGATAAACAACCCGACCAAGTTTACCTGGGAATGGGGCGATTATCAGTCCACTTCTGATAGGAGCCTAAAGCCCATAGGCCAGACCTGGTCGGTGGATGATGTCCAGTAGAGGTATTTAGGCAGGTAAAAATGAGTAAGGAAATTACGCGTCGCAAGAAGGCTCAAGCGGTTTTAGAATACGCCCTGGTTATTGTAGTGGTGGTCGGGGTCTTGATCGCCATGGGCAATTACGCCAGCCGATCCATGCAGGGGAGGATCAAGGATTCCGTAGATAATATCGGCGGCGAGCAGTTTCCCGGTTCTTTTCAAACCATCGGTACCGGTTTCGGTCAGGCCGCGGCCCACAGCCACGTGCAGCGAAGCGCTACCAGCATCAGCGTCAGCCATGAAGGGCATCAACTCTCCACCTATTTTTCCAATCGCCGCGAATCCGGCTTTGCCGGTAACTGATCGCGGTGTATAATACAAGGGTGTTTTTAACATGAGCAGAAAAGCCAATGCACTTTTAGAGTACGGAATCATCATTATTATTGTTCTGGGTGCGCTTTCAGCCATGCACTATTATATCAAGCGCGGCATCCAGGCTAAGGTCAAGCACGAGAGCGATGTCCACCTCTGGCATGCCATCGGCCTGGAGTGGCCGGAGCAGACCTTTACCTACGGCACCTCTGATTCCAGCTTTGATCGTTACGAGACACCGGGGCGGTCCGGCGGCTCCCGCACCGAATCCGAACATGGCCGCTGGTCGGTGACCTATTCTTTCCCGGTGCCCAGAAGGCTGATGAAGCATAAACAGGCTGCCCGCAGTGTCCAGGACGCGGCTGTGGCCGCTCCGGATATAAATTATCCCAGTCTTTATTATGCAGCTTGGAATGACCCTAATCCCTCGCATCCTGATTGATGTAATTTTTGAGCGGAGGAAGACTATTATGAGCAAAGTACTTAAAGGTTACAAAAAAGCCCAGGCCATGGCCGAGATGGGCATTATCGGCGGCTTATTTATGGTGGCTTTGGTCACTATGGTCGCCTATATTATCCAGTTAAACAGCGAGCAGTACTACTTAATGGAGGCTTTCCGTAAAGCTCTGGTTAAGTCCCATAACGATAATGCGATAATTGCTTACGGCACCTATTCCGATACCCAGCGTGATGCCAGCCGGCCGGCTATCGGGGGCAGCATCCAGGGTAGCGGCGCCGGTTATGTCTACTGGGGGGTGGAGGGTGTTACAGGCGAAGGTAGCCGGGGCCCCCAGAAAGATATGTACGTTAAGGTCAATGACCCCATTAATTTCGGTCAGGAGTATCAGCTCGGTGAGAATGCCTCTTCCGGCGCGGTTAAGCCCGAACACCGTCCGGTAGTTACCCACGAGAATCTAGTCGTAGATATCAACCAGGGCCAGGTAGCGACAGTCCGGGCCTCCGCTGGATACGAACACGTTAGATATGAGATCGATAACCAAACCTTTCACCAGCACCACTATATCGGGGGGGCCTTCCCGGTAAGGGCGCTGGGTGGAGGCGATTAAGAGATGAGGATTAGGAGAAAGAAGAAAAAAGGGCAGGCTACTATGGAGTCAGCGCTGGCTTTTTTAGCCGGGGCTATGGCCATTGGTGCAGCCATGTATGTCTGGGGCTGGGGTACCGCCCAGATTGCCTTCCGCCAGCCGGCTTATGAGATGAGCCGCCTGGCTGCCGGGGGTTCCTCGCGCAGTGTTGATTCTGGCGGAGCCAGCGGCGGCTGTATCAGCGAAGCTTGGCCGGTGTATAAGCCCTTTCCGCTGCCGTAGGAGCCAGGTCGGATTTAGATTGATGATTAAGGTATAATTATGTTTATGTATTTTATAAATAAAAAACCAGTCCCCGCCGCTAAAGCCCAGGTTTCCCTCTATTTTATCTCCCTGATGTCGCTGCTGATCATCATCACCATGATTATCGTCAATATCGGTAAGATTGCCAAGGATAAGACCTATACCGCTAACTCCGCTGATGCCGGAGCTTTAGCTGCGGCCTCGGTGATGGCTTATGCTTTTAATTATGTAACTGAAGCCAATAAGAGGGATGAAGACGAACGGTTAGAGAAGAACTTTCTCGAATTTCGCGACGCCGTCTCCGGTGGAGAAAATGCACACGGTCTCATTAGTAGAGACCATCATTTCTCCAACGCCTACTATCAGATTCATGGTGCTGACCAGATGTTGGCTGATTCTAAACAGGCTCAGGCCGGGATGTGCGAACCTTCTTGCACCATCTGTGCCAGTACCGGCCATGCCACAGAAGCAAAAAGAGAAATAGAATCAGGATTTATCCCCCAGATTGATATACTTAAAGAAGTAATTAAGGATTATGCCGATACTCAGCAGAAATTTATCGAGGAAATAAGGACCCGGGTCCATGACGACGGAAGTAACGGTGACGATTTATGGCATATCGCTCTTTCCGCCGGATGTATGTTTAATATGTATAACAGCGGTTTTCCGGTCAAGATGGGCGAGGACGCCAATGAATTTTTCCAGCAAATCAGCCAGGATTGCGCCCCGGAAAATATGGAAAGCGGCAAAGAAGTCACCTTCTCCTGGCGTGACAGCGCTTTTAGAAACCACACTGTTACCTCGATGATCAGCATGCAGCCAGCCCGCGATTATAAGATGATTGAGACTAAAAAGAATCGTGAGGAAGTTAATAATCTTCTTGATGAAGCCAAGGATACGCATGCTAAGGAGGCCACAACCCAGATCGATACGGCAATCGGAGAGTATACCGCCGGCTGTACAGCTTGTGAAAACCCTTCAGACTCCAGTTGCCCCGGGCATTTAAGCTCAGCAAATTCTGCTATGGCCAAGGCCGATGCAGCTATGTCTTTAGCCCATGAGAGGACCCATGAGGCTGAACAGGGGACGCTTAAGGATGAAAACGCCCAAGACCGGGGCGATAAAGGAGCCACAGAACCTTACATTATCGCTTATATTGAAGATATTGACCCTAACCGGAATGACCGGAGTGTAAGTTCTTCTAGTTTTCAGAAACACGAGGGAGGGATAGTCAAGTCGCCCCGGGCTGAGTTGGATGTGCCCACGTTTTACCCCCCGGTGCAAAGCAGTGCTACCGCTTCTTTTCAAGGTGAGGGGGTAATTCACCCCACGGAGGTAAAACACGACGTAAGCCTTACCGCGGCTCAATAGGTGCAGGTGTATGACTATGCGTAAATCAGCCATTTTATTTATTTTAATTTTTCTACTGCCTGCGCATGCTTTAACCCAGCCTTTCGGTTTTCCCCAGCCGGCTAAGACTAAGCTGGTTGAAAAAGATAAATCCGTTTCAGATAGAAAAGTAACCACCACTTACAGAAGGTATCAATCTCAATTACCTCCCCAGAGAGTAATAACTTTTTACCGAAGAATGTTTAATAAACAGGGATTTAAAGAAGAGGGAACATCCCGGGAGATTGACCCCCAGAAGAATGATTTCACTTTTAAAAAAGAGAATAAAAAAATATTTTTAACTATTATTCCCTTTTCCGATGAAAGCTGCGGGTATACCATAAATATTGTGGATACACCCAGCCTGAAAGAAACCGGCCTTCCTCCGGGGTTTCCTAATTATAATTTTAGCCATCCCCAAAAGTTAAAAATTATGCCGGTATATCCGGACTCTAAAGAGTTTAAAAATGAAAAACATCCGGTAGCTTTGGCTTTCGGGTATCTCACTCCTTCCCCGGCAGAAGAAGTCAGCGACTTTTATTTGAAAAATATGCCTGAATACGGGTGGAGTATGGTTAGCAATGAATCTAACCAGGGTAGTTATAAGTTATCGGAATGGGTTAAGATTGTGGCTCCTTACACTAAATTTTTACTCGCTTCAGGTTGTAAAGAATTGGAAGTAATGCTGCCGTCTTTGAGCATCCGGGGAAAGACTCTAAAGTTTGAGAACGGAATGAAAGGTTGTGAATTAACGGTCTATACCTTCGAAGATATAATAACTAATTTAAAACACATGGAATTTGACCTTAGCCCTATTGAGCAATACGGAAATACAGTAATCGGAGTAGCTTATTTTTATGATAAAAACCGGACACGATAAAGCCCAGTCGACCCTTACTTACGCGGCCTTGATCGCTTTTGTGGCCATGACTTTGATTGTGATGTCTGGCTATGTCCAGCGCCGGGTCCAGGGCAGTTATAAACAGGCCGCTGATGCCTTCGGGGACGAGGAACAGCTGGGCTGGTAAAGTCTTTTAAATAGAGTGGCCGTCCCTGCTTCTGTTCGGGGCTTTCAGGAATGTAGGCTCCGCGAGGAAAAACCTTGCGGAGCCTCTTTCTTTGGGGACGGTTCTCTCGACTTTGGCCGCTTGTCCCCCAAGCAGTTATGACCACATCATTATTTCCGGGCTTGTTTTTTTATTCTTCTGCCATTAAATTTCGATAAGCCCTCTGCCTTTCCTTTGGTTGTAAGCCTAAATCTTGATAAAAAGGATCATCACTGATAAGTAAATCTTTTTGGCCAAAGGCGTAATGATGATAGCTTGAGAATTGGTATTGCTCGGGAGCGGAAACTATACCTGCCCGAACAGGATTCAATTCAATATACTTGCCGCAGCGAATAAAGTAGCTTTCCTTGTCGATTATTTTCCCTTGAAATCTATCCTGCCATAAATGGCCACAATAGTTATATCTTTTGCGGTGATAATAAACATATTTGAGGTTAACCCGTTGCATAAACCGGGAAAGATCGCTTTTCTCATTTACTCTTACTAGTAAATGAACATGATTGCTCATAATGCAGTAGTGGAGGATGGAGACCATATCCTCATATTTACAACCCTTAAGATATTGATAATACTTCTTTTTGTCCCGTTCGTACCGAAAAACCTTTCTTTTGTTGTTCCCTCGACTGATTACATGCAGATATCCTGTTTCTGGTATGACCCTGGCCTGACGTGGCATATCTACCTCCTAGGTTAATAGTCAATACTCTGTATTCCCTCACTATAATAGACGCACGAGAAGGCAAAATTCTTTCAAAAAATTTAAAATTTATAATCGATGGGCATTTAAATAATTGTTTATCAGTTAGTTATAGAGTTGAGAACCGTCCCCGATAAGCTTCAATTTCCGCTCGACTTTCATTCCCAGAGATGGTAAAATAAATTACGTTTAGGAGTAAATATGATATTTTTGGCCTATTTTCTGCTGTTAGCCGCGGTTTTAATCTTCGCCTACTACGGGATAACTTATTTTTCTAAGCGCTGGGATGAATCCCAGAAGAAGAAAGCCGAGCAGACCGCTTCCCAGTTCGAGGAGATGTTCTTATTCGTCAAGAAGAAGTTTATCGTTTACTTGTTCATTATTTTCCCGCTCATCTTCGGCGCCCTCGGCTATCTTATGTTCAAGAAGTGGTGGCTGGCCCTTATTTTTGCGGCCATCGGCGCCTTTTTGCCCCTCTGGCTGGTCAAGATCATGGACGGCCGCCGGAGGAAAAAATTCGTCTATCAGCTCGTTGACGGCCTGATGATTATGAACAGCTGCCTTAAAGGGGGTTTAACCCTGGCCCAGTCCTTTGAAGTTCTAGCCGAGGAGACCTCCCCGCCGATAGCTCAGGAAATCGCCCTGTTAAACCGGGAAATCAAAGTCGGGGTTACTTTAGAAGAAGCCCTGCTGCGCCTTGATAAGCGCATGCCTTCGGAGGAGATGACCCTGGTTTCTTCGGCCATAATCGTGGCCCGCGAAACCGGAGGCGATTTAACCAAGGTTTTCTCCCGCCTTATCGAGACCATCCGGGACCGGCTTAAGCTGCGGGAGCTGGTGGCCACCCTTACCCTGCAGTCCCGGCTCCAGGCCATTATCATCTCTTGTTTAGGGCCGCTCTTCTTTTTTCTGGTTAAAAAGATCCGCCCCGACCACTTTGATATCATGTGGGAGGATGACATCGGAAGGATGGCTCTCTTAGCCGCCGTAGTTTTGCAGATAATCGGGTTTATTATGATTATTATATTCGGGAAGGTGGAGATATAACCGGAGAGGTTAAACATGGCAATAGACCCATTAGCCGCTGTACTATACGCGGCCCTGTTTATCGGAGTGGTGTTAATCTTTATCGGCCTTTTGCCCAAGCCCTCGGATACCGTTTCCATATTCGGGGAAGCCGTAAAGGATAAGAAAGGATCAGCCTTCTCGCCCCTGCTGATGCCTTTCGCCCCTTTTAATGCCGGCTTGGTTAAGCTTCTGGGGATGGAGAAGCCGCTGTTGCATAAGACCTACCTGGCCCGCTGGCGGCTGACCCCGGCCGAACACTTAGCCGCTAAAGAGCTTTTAGCAGTCGGCCTTCCCCTGCTTCTGTTTCTGTTTGACGTCCGCAATAACTTTGCTTTAATTTTCGCTTTCTTGTTCGGGATGCTCTTGCCGGATTTAATCCTTAACTCCCGGGTCCGCAAGCGCAAATTCCAGATCGGCCGGATTTTACCGGAAACCATAGACCTGCTCGGCCTCTGCGTCGGGGCCGGCCTTGATTTTATGGCCGCGGTAAGGTGGGTGGTGGATAAGGTCGCCTCGAATCCGATGATCGAGGAGTTGACCCTGGTGTTAAAAGAGATCAATGTGGGCAAACCCCGGGTTCAGGCTTTGCGGGATATGTCCCGCCGGGTAGACATACCCGACGTAACTTCGTTTGTGCGTATTTTAATCCAGGCCGACCGCATGGGTACGCCGGTGGAGGAGACCTTCCGCATTCTCTCCGAAGATACCCGGATGCGTCGCTTTCACCGCGGCGAGCGCCAGGCCATGAAGGCTCCGTTAAAGATGCTCATTCCCCTTATCTTTTGTATCCTGCCGGTCATTCTGATTATCGTCGCCGGCCCGGTCTTAATCCGCTTTATGAGAAAAGGCCTGTTCAGCGGCGGCACCTTCTAAAAGGGGCCAGCTGATAGGGGACGGTTCTCTCGCTTATTATTACTTATACCTCAAGCACTTACGGCCCTCATCATTATTCATCTGTCTAACCCCTACTATACTGGAAACATAAGACAAACCTTTCCTTGCAGTAAACTAGATATATAATCGGCCTACCGTTAACTCATTACGCAACAAATAGTTATGGGTTAGAGAACCGTCCCCTATCTACATAAAAAAACGCCTGCTCAATTACGAGCAGGCGTTTTGATTTCTATCCGCGTCTAAAGCTTATCTTCCTTCTATCGCCAGCAGGGAGTGTAAAGATACGCTGTGCGGACCCAGTTCATAGCGGGGCAGAGAAGCCCTGGCTTCGGGCCGAATCAGGTGTAAGTCCTTCTGGATGACCTGGGCTAATTCCGTAGAAGTAATGCTCTTTAACTCCATCGGCTTAAAGGAAAGCTGAGAAAGCTTAACCGGTGCCCTCAGGCTTCTGGGGGCTAAGGTGATTTTTCTTAATTCCGGCTTGCGCACATAAGCTAAGCGGCTTGCGCTCTTTAAGCTTACCGGAATATTGTAGAGGTTTATCTTCTGGTTTAAAGGCAGCTTAACCTGAGCCAGCCTCCGGCTGGAAGCAACTTTTAAAGAGATGTCAGTTAAGCGCTGCGGTTTAGCGGTCAGCCGGGCAAAAGTGGGGTTCACCACTACCGGAATGTTGACACTGGTGGAAAGCCGCGACAGGGCCGGATTAACCGCCCGGGAAAGGTTGGAATTCACTGCCGCCATGCGGGTCAAAGAAGGTTTAACCGCTATAGGCGCATTTACCCGGGAAAGCTTAACCAAGGCCGGATTTAAGTTCCGGGCCAGGCCGGTGTTTACGGTAACCAGGCCTGAAAACGAAGGCCGGATAGTTACCTGAGCCTGAACGCTAGTTAAACGGGTTAAGGCCGGATTGAGCCTTCCGCTCATAGCCGGATTAAGGTTAGTTAAACGCGCAAAGTCCGGCTTTATCGCCACCGTCGGGCTGATCTGAGTCAACCGCGAGAGAGCCGGGTTTACCTTGCCGCTGATACCGGTGTTTAAATTGGTCAACCGGGCAAAAGAGGGTTTTACTTCCATGTTGGTGTTAATCTTAGCCAGGTTGGTCAACGATGGTTTAAGCCCGGGGATCATCCCGGCATTGACATTAGCCAGACGTTCGAAAGCCGGTTTAACCGCGATACTGGGGTTGATGGAAACCATGCGGGTTAAGGCCGGTTTAAGCGGCGCAGCCATGCTCGGGCTTACCCGGCCTAAGCCGGTAAAAGAGGGCTTTAAGCCCCCAATGCCCTTAAAGTTAGCCAGCTTGGCTAAAGCCGGGTTTAAGACCGTGCTCATCTTCCCGATGTTAGTCATCCGGGCAAATGAGGGGTTTAAGCCGGCTGAAAAGTTCTGTTTGGATTCAGTCAGCTTCTTAAACGCCGGTTTAAGGTCTTCGGACCCTCGCGGGTTAGC
>CAYQUQ010000013.1:0-13193 GCA_964420965.1 uncultured Planctomycetia bacterium
TTTTTGGAAGGAAATTATTGCCCGCGGCGGGATAGAAAATCGTAGGGAACGGTCGCGACCGTTCCCTACTCAGGAAGAAATAGACGACATAAAGGAATTAGGAGGGATGAATTATATTGTTATTGATTCTGAGAAAGGAACCGTTACCATAAAGAAGGAAGGTTTAAAAATAGATTTAGGGGCTATTGCCAAAGGCTTTATGGTGGATAAAGCCGTGCTTAAATTAAAGGAAAAGGGTATTTCCAGCGTCCTGATTAACTTCGGCGGTGACCTCTATTGTCTGGGTATGAACCGGGGCAAGTTCTGGAAGATTGGCATAAAAGATCCTCAGAATATCCAGGCGGTGATCGAGAGCCAGATTCTGGTGGATGAGGCTATTGCTACCTCGGGGAACTATGAGCAATTTCTGGATTATAAGGGGCGGCGCCTTTCCCATTTAATCGATCCCCGCAGCGGCTATCCGGTGGAGAGTAAAGTCATCAGCATAAGCGTGATTACTAAGAACTGTACCTCCGCCGACAGCCTGGCTACGGCCTTTTTAGTTTTAGGGCTTGAGGGTACGCGTGATTTTTTGAATAAAAATCCTTCCACTATGCGGATATTTGTAGTTACCGGCGACGAAAAGGGAAAGCAGGTTTATTTTTTTAACTAGGATTTTTTAAAACAGGATAAGAGTTTGTATGGGTAAGGTAACCATTAAAGATATTGGTAAAAGGAAGAACAAGAGCAAAATCACCATGCTTACCGCTTATGATTACTCCTTTGCCCGGATTCTGGATACGGCCGGGATTGATTTGATTCTGGTCGGAGATTCCCTGGCCAACGTCGTTTTGGGGTTAGAGCAGACGCGTCAGGTCAGCGTAACCGAGATGCTTAATCATACCCGGGCTGTGGCCCGGGGAGTTTCCCGGGCCCTGGTGGTTGCTGATATGCCTTATGCCAGCTACCAAAAGGATCCTAAGAAAAGCCTTTACTATGCCCGGAAGTTTATCGCCGCCGGGGCCGATGCGGTTAAGATTGAATGGTTTAAGAAGTGCCCCGCTGTAGTTAAACGCCTGGTTAAGCATAACATCCCGGTCATGGGCCACATCGGGCTCACTCCCCAGACCGCCCATCTTTTAGGCGGTTATAAGGTTCAGGGAAAAAACCAGGAGTCAGCCCGGAATTTGCTTAGCCAGGCTAAAACCCTTGAGGGTTTAGGGGTTTTTAGCCTGGTTTTAGAGTGTATCCCCTTAGAGCTTTCCCGCCGCATAACCGGCAAGCTTAAAATTCCCACCATCGGGATCGGGGCCGGAAAATACTGTGACGGCCAGGTCCTGGTCCTCTATGACCTTCTGGGGCTTTGTGCTAAGAAAAAGCTCAAATTTACCCGGATTTATAAAGATTTGTCTTCTACCATAAAAACCGCCGTTTCCCGCTTCATAAAAGACGTAAGAGGGGGGAAATTCCCCTCCCCAAAGGAAAGCTTCTTCTAATTCGGGACAGGTCCCGAATTAAGAAAATGCCCATTTTTATTGACTGACCCCTGATGTTTTGGTAATATGATACCCTCTGTTTCTAGGGGGTGCTTATGATTGAGCGGTATACGCCGGCCGAAATCGGGAAAATCTGGACCGATGAGGAGAAATTCAAGCGTTTCTTAACAATAGAAGCATTGCTGTGTGAGGCGCTGGAAAAGCAGAAGAAGATCCCTAAAGGGGTAAGCAGAAGCTTTTCTAAAGTAAAGATTTCTACCCGGGCAATTAAGAAAATCGAGGAAAAAACCCATCATGATATTATCGCCTTCTTAAAACATATCTCCAAACAAATCGGAAAAAACGCTCAATATCTACACTTAGGATTGACTTCATCCGATCTGCTGGATACAACCTTGGCTTCACAAATTAAAGATGCCACCGGGATTATTCTCAAAGATTTAGATGCAGTTTTGCTGGAAGTTAAGAAAAAAGCCCTTAAATATAAAGATACCCTTTGCATGGCCAGAACTCACGGTGTGCATGCTGAAATTTACAGCTTCGGCCTTAAATTCTTATATCTTTATAACGACTTAAAAGAAGAAAGAAAGCTCCTGGCCGATAGCCTCGACTATGTTGCTTGCGGAAAAATTTCCGGGGCAGTGGGAACTTTTGTTTATCTCGATCCTAAGGTTGAGGATTACATCTGTAAGCAGCTCAATATAAAGCCGGCGGCAATTTCAACTCAGATAATCTCGCGCGAAAGGATCGCTTATTATCTTTCTCTGCTTTCTTTGATCGGTTCAACCTTAGAGAGGTTTGCCACTGAAATCAGGCATCTGCACAGAAACGAAGTGAATGAAGCCAAGGAGCCTTTCTATAAGGGCCAGAAAGGTTCAAGTGCTATGCCCCACAAACAGAACCCCATAGTTTGCGAAAGAATTTGCGGTTTAGCCAGAGTTTTAAGAGCTAATATGCTGGCCGCTTCCGAAAACATCAACCTTTGGCATGAACGGGATATATCGCATTCATCGGCTGAAAGAGTGATTTTGCCTGATTCGACTATTGCCTTGGACTACATTTTGAAGAAATTTAAGGAAGTTATTGGCAGTTTAAGGGTTAATTCTAAGGATATGTTGAAGAATATAGAACTGAACCGGGGCATAGTTTATTCTCAGAAGTTGATGATTAAGCTTATGGATAAAGGCTTACCGAGGATCAGGGCCTATGATATTGTTCAGGGAGTAGCTTTAAAAGTGATTAATAAAAACTCGACTTTTAAAAAAGAGAGTTTTTCTAATGCCAAGATAAAGAAGCTCCTAACCAGAAGAGAGCTTGAGGAAATTTTCAATCCTTATACATATCTTTCTAATGTGGGTAAAATCTATAAGCGAGTAGGGTTAGCTTAATCAAAAAGTTTTGTTGACAATTATAGGGATATTGATATATTAGGAAAGGACAGTGGCGTCCTTTCTTTATGCGACGACGCAAAGATGGGGCGCTTTTTTTTTGCCCTTTCAATCTTTACCATAGCCAACAGAGGAGGATACGATGGAAGGTTTAGCTTTAGCGCAAAAGATGGGCGTAAGCGAAGAGGAATATAAAAAGATAAAAGAGTTGCTGAAAAGAGAGCCTAATTATACCGAGTTAGGCTTATTCAGTGCAATGTGGTCTGAGCATTGCTCTTATAAAAACTCAAAAAAAGTTTTGAAGCTCCTGCCTAAGGAGGGAGAGAATGTTTTTGTCGGTATCGGAGAAAATTCAGGGGCTCTTTCTATCGGGCCGGATCATGCGGTGGTTTTTAAGGTAGAGTCTCATAACCACCCCTCAGCAGTTGAACCTTATGAGGCCAGTGCTACCGGCGGAGGCGGCTGTATCCGTGATATTTTTACTGTGGGAGCGCGGCCAATATTCCTGATGAGTTCTTTGCGTTTCGGTCCGCTTAGCGATGAAAGGACCAAGTTTCTGTTCAAAGAAGTTGCCCGGGGCTTTACTGATTACGCTAACAAGGTAGAACTTCCGGCTTTGGGCGGGGAGATTTATTTTGATGAATCCTATCAAGGTAACCCTTTAGTCAACGCGATGGTCGTAGGAATTTTAGAGAAGAAGAATCTAATAAAGGCAAGGACTGGCGATGTAGGAAATTTAGTGTTGATTATCGGAGGCCCCACCGGCAAAGACGGTGTGGAAGGCGCAAGTTTTGCCTCGGTAGGTTTAGATGAAAGTGCCCTTGAAAAAACCAACGCAGTAGCTATCGGCGATCCCCAGATTGGAAAAGTCTTGAGAGAGGCATGCCTTGAGCTTATCGAGAAGAATCTAGTTGTGGGAATGCAGGATATGGGTGCGGCTGGGCTTGTCTGTTCAACTTCGGAAATGGCTTACAAATCAGGTACCGGCATTGAAATAGATATTTCACTGGTGCCGAGAAAAGAAGAAGGCATGAATGCTTATGAGGTGATGCTTTCTGAATCTCAGGAACGGATGCTTTTAATCGTTAAACCGGAAAATTTAGAGGCAGCAGAAGCAGTTCTTAAAAAATGGAATGTTGACTCTAGCACAATTGGAAAGGTTACCGCCGATAAGCTTCTACGAGTAAAGGAAAAAGATAATCTTGCCGCTGAAGTTCCAGCCCAGTTTTTAGCCGAAGGCCCGGAGTATTCCCGCCAATCAAAAGAGCCGGAGTACTTAAAGCAAACCCAGAGTTGGAATTTAGGTGATATAGAAGAGGCTAAGGATTACGGCACATCCTTGCTTAAGTTATTAAGCTCGTCGACAATCGCCTCGAAGGAGTGGATTGCCAAGAAAGTTGATGCAAAACTGTTGAAAAATTCCTGTTTGCCGATTTCCGACGTGGCAGTTTATCATTTAGGCGAGCTTAATAAGGCAATTGCCGTGACCGCAGACGGTAATGGTCTTTACTGTTACCTCGATCCTTTAGCCGGCGGCCAGATAGCTGTGGTTGAAGCGGCCCGGAATTTAGTTTGCCACGGAGCCCAACCCCTGGGAATCACCGACGGTTTAAATTTCGGCAGCCCGCATAACCCTGAAGTTTACTGGCAATTTGAGCAGGTGGTTTCCGGCATTGCCCGGGCAGCTAAGGCATTAGATTTGCCAGTGGTCAGCGGGAACGTAAGCTTCAATAACGAAAACCCCAAAGGTGCAATTTACCCTACTCCGATTATCGGCATGGTCGGTCTAATCGAAGACCCCAGCTGGGTAAGAAGTCCTGAATTTAAGAACGAGGGCGATTTGATTCTTCTTCTCGGAGAGAATAAAGAAGAGCTGGGTGGTTCCCAATATTTGAATATAGTTCAAGGCCTAAAGCAAGGTCTTCCACCAGAAATTGATTTGGAAAAAGAAAAGAATCTTCATCGGACCGTTCGAGAAATGATTAAGCAAGGTTTAGCCCTAAGCGTTAGCGATTGTTCAGGAGGCGGTCTGGCAGTAGCTTTAGCTAAGAGCTGTATCTTAAGCCAGAAGGGCGCAGAAGTGAATCTTAGTGGCAATATGCGCGGTGACGCTTTACTTTTTGGTGAAACCCAATCCAGAATCATCGTGACTGTTTCTTCGGAAAACAAAGATAAAGCCCAAGAAATCTGTAAGAAGTTTAATCTAGAATGCAGTTTTCTGGGAGAAGTAAAAGGGACCCAGTTAAAGATAAATGAGCTTATAGATTTGGGTCTAGCTGAGTTGGAGAAGAGCTACAAGCAAGCCATTCCTCAAATAGTAGAAAGCTAACATAGCTTGATATCGGGTATATCAAACCTTAGAAAAATTGACGGGGGAGGTTTCTCTTCGGGAGCCTCCTTATTTAGGGACACTGCAAAAGAGGAGCTGTTAGATGGGAAAAATTAGTTATAAAAACGCCGGTGTAGATATAAAAAAAGCCGATGAGTTTGCCAAGAAAATTAAAGTAGATAGTATAGGGAAGTTAGAAGCTTTCGGTTCCCTTTTTGATTTAGGCCCTCTCCTTAAGAAATATAAAAATCCTCTCTTGGTTTCCTCAACCGATGGCGTAGGCACAAAATTAAAAATTGCCCAATATGTAAGCATTCACAATACTGTAGGCATTGACTTAGTGGGGATGAATGTCAATGACATAGTCTGTATCGGTGCAAAACCTCTATTCTTTTTAGATTACATTGCCTGCGGAAAACTTA
The DNA here is from genome assembly GCA_964420965.1 of uncultured Planctomycetia bacterium. Taxonomy (GTDB): domain Bacteria; phylum Omnitrophota; class Gorgyraeia; order Duberdicusellales; family 4484-171; genus CAYQUQ01. The sequence goes on from CAYQUQ010000013.1 coordinate 5,615, forward strand.
ATATCGGTGTTTTAACTGAGGTAGTAAAAGGAATAAACCGGGGGCTAAAAGATGCGGATTGTCAGCTTTTAGGAGGAGAGACCGCTGAGATGCCGGGAATGTATAAAAAAGGCGAATATGATTTAGCCGGCTTCTGTGTGGGCATTGTGGATAAGCATAAAATAATCAACGGCCGAAACATTAAAGAAGGAGACTTGATAATCGGTTTGGCTTCAAACGGCCTTCACTCCAACGGTTTCTCCCTGGTCCGCAAGGCGTTAGGCCCAAAAGGTATAAAAAAGCACGCTAAGGAATTGCTTGCCCCTACACGTATTTACGTAAATCCAATTCTTTCTTTACTTAAGACTTATAACTTAAAACTTGAGACTATTAAAGGCATCGCTCACATCACCGGCGGAGCCTTCTATAATAAAGCCACCAAGATTTTGCCTAAAGGTTACGGTATGGTTATCGAGAGGAAAAGCTGGAAAGTACCTCAGATTTTTAAGCTTATCCAGGATAAAGCCAATATTGAGGATAGAGAGATGTATACGGTGTTTAATATGGGTATCGGAATGATTCTGGTGGTAGAGAAGAGAGCCTCTAAGGCTGTAATAAATAGCCTTAGAAGAATTAATCTAAAAGCGTATATTATAGGCGGGATAGTAAAGAGCAAGGAGAAAATTAAGTTGCTCTAGGGGGGTGGTTATGAATTGTCCAAAATGTCCTGGTAAGCTAGAGAAGAAGAATTTTAAAGCTAAAGATAAGGTTGTTGAGATTGATCAGTGTTTTTCCTGTCAGGGTATATGGTTTGACAAGGCCGAATTGGAAAAACTAAAGGAGTTCAGCCTCACTAAATTTGAGCTAGACAGCCAGATAGATGATCATAAGGCGTATAAAATTCTGGATGCTAAAACCGGAATTTGTCCCCGGTGTAATAAAGAAATGAGGAAAAAGGAGATCGATGTTAAAACCGGCAAGGAAGCGTCTGAGGGCGATGTTAAGGTGAGAATAGATGCTTGCGATAACTGTCAGGGTTTCTGGGTAGATGGGAATGAGATAAATTATTTAGTCGAAATTCTTCCTTCCGAAGTTGGGCGGTTGAAGATTTCCATTTTGAGGAGATTGCTCTCTAGGATTTTTGGGGGCTGATACCGTTTAATAGAGTTGAAATATAAATGAAGATTTTAGTCATTGGTTCAGGCGGCCGGGAGCACTGTTTGGTCTGGAAACTGGCCCAGTCTCCTTTAGCCGAAAAAATATATTGCGCTCCCGGAAACGGCGGAACCGGATTGGCCGCTCAAAATGTAGATATAGCCGCTGCTGATATTGAGGGCCTGCTTGATTTTGCCTTGCAAGAAGGGGTCGATTTGACCGTTGTCGGTCCGGAAGCGCCTTTGGTGGCAGGGATCGTGGATAAATTCGAAAATAAGGGCCTAAAGATATTCGGCCCCGGTCAAGAGCTTTCCCGGCTTGAGGGAAGCAAGGTTTTTACCAAAAATGTTTTAAAAAAATACGGTATCCCCACAGCCGATTTTGAAGTGTTCAATAGCCCCGGGGAGGCAAAAAGATACGTAGCCGCAAAACGCGCGCCGATAGTGGTTAAGGCCGACGGCTTGGCTGCGGGTAAAGGGGTGATAGTTTGTCCATCGATTGAAGAGGCCAATCAAGCCGTCGATTTAATAATGGCGGAAAAGAAATTCGGAAAAGCCGGAGATAGAATAGTGGTTGAGGATTGCCTGGCCGGAGAAGAGGCCTCGATTTTGATATTTACTGACGGAGACGCAATAGTTCCTTTAGTTTCAGCCCAGGATCACAAGCCGGCTTATGATGGTGATACCGGGCCCAATACCGGAGGTATGGGGGCTTACGCTCCCGCTCCTTTAGTGGATAATGAGCTCCTTAATACTGTGGTTAGAGATATTTTCCAACCCCTAATTGCGGGATTAAAGAAGGAAAGTAAAGCCTATAAGGGTATGCTTTATGCCGGGTTGATGATTAAAGACAATCAGCCTTACGTTTTAGAGTTCAATGTCCGTTTCGGAGACCCGGAGATCCAGGCCATTTTACCTAAATTAAAGAGCGATTTAGTTGAGGTCATGCTTAAGACTATTGATAGTAAGCTAAATGAAGTTATATTAGAATGGGATGAGCGATTTTGTCTTTGTGTAGTTTTAGCCTCTGGCGGGTACCCCGGCAGCTATGAGAAAGGGAAAGAGATTACCGGTTTAGAAGAACTGAAAAACATGGAGGATATTTTTGTTTTTCATGCCGGAACGAAGTTAGAGCAAAGACTCGTAACCAGCGGGGGGAGAGTTTTGAATATTGCCGGGGTGGGAAAGACAATAAAAGAGGCCCGGAATAGAGTCTATAAAGCAATAGAGAAGGTTCATTTTGAAAAGATGCATTACCGTAAAGATATCGGAAGTAAAGCTTTAACTAAATTACCCCTTTAAATCCAGCCTCAGAATAGATCCTTCGATAGAAAATAAAAGTTTGAATTTTTTAATTTAGGCGGTAAAATCAAAGGAGACTTTGCTTTTTTGAGCTAGAGCTCAAAAAAGCAATCAGCCGAAAGGAGGCCCGATGAAAGAAAAAATTGCTGTTGTTTTAGGGAGTAAGAGTGATTTAGCCAAATTGCAGGAAGGCGTGGATATATTAGACGAATTTAAGATTCCTTACCGGTTGGAGGTCATTTCTGCCCATAGAAATCCTGAGAAGTTGAGGAATTTCTGTAAACAGATCGAAAGCCAGGGGGTCGAGGTTGTTATTGCGGCTGCCGGGCTAGCTGCGGCTTTACCGGGATTTATGGCTTCTTATCTGGATATACCGGTTATCGGAGTAGCCTTAAAGGGAGGGCTTCTCGATGGCCTGGATTCTCTGTTTTCGATTGTTAGTACCCCCAAGGGGATAGGGCTAGCTTCGACCGGAGTAGGAAAAAGCGCGTTTATAAACGCCATAATTTTTTCATTAGAAATTCTCGCCCTTAAAGATAAAGAGTGCCAGCCGGTTTTACGGGAGCTTAAGCAAAAATTCAAATAGTGAACCCCGTTAGACCTTTATTAAATTTTTCTGTATTTATAGATTTTTGCTGATTCTGTTTTTAGTAATAGTTACCCCTTATTTGGCTAGAGGAGGTCTAACGGGGTGAAAAAAATTCAGATTGATGCCAGAAATCCCGATTATGCTTTGATTAAGGAAGCGGCCCAGGTTCTTAGTGACGGCGGCATAGTGGCCCTGCCTACCGAGACTGTGTACGGTTTAGGTGGTAGAGCCGACAATAAAGCCGCGGTAGATAAGCTTTACACCATAAAGAAAAGGCCGGCGGATAAGCCCTTTTCCTTTGCTCTGGGTAGGCTTGAGGATGCGGTTCGGGATTACTTCGATGTTTTTCCGCCTTTTGGCTACAGGCTGATCGAGCGGTTCTGGCCCGGTCCTTTAACCATTATTTATTATGCCCCCAAGGACGAGAAGATCGGGGTCAGGATCCCCGCGCACCCGGTAACTAATGAAATTTTACGCGCTTTGAATAAAGCAGTCTATCTTCCTTCGGCAAATATCAGCGGAGAAAAAGAGGCTGTATCGGCTGCGCAGGTAGAAAAGACTTTAGGCGGAAAGATTGATTTAATCGTTGACGGCGGAAAATGCGATTTCGGCCGGCCTTCGACGGTAGTGGACTTAACCGAAAAGCCTTTTAAAACTTTACGCGAAGGGGTTATCCCCGAGGGTGAGATCGCAAAAATATTTATTAAGAAGCGGATTCTTTTTGTCTGCACCGGAAACAGCTGCCGTTCACCTCTGGCCCAGTTTCTTTTGGGTAAAAGTTTATACGAAACGAAAGCATACGCCGAAGAGCGGTTTGAGGTGGTTTCAGCCGGGGTTTCGGCTTTTTCCGGGGCAAAAGTCACGCCGCCGGTATTAAACATTCTTAAACAAAAAGAGGGCATAGATGCCGAAGAGTTTAAGTCTCAACGATTAGATAAATACATGATTCTTTCTTCAGACTTGATCTTCACCATGGAGGACCGGCAAAGCGAATATATCTTAAGATTTGAGCCTAAGGCTGAAAGCAGAGTGTTCAATTTGAAGAAATTTCTGCCCACCGAGTTTATCCAGGACATTCCCGACCCTATCGGAAAAAGTGAAGCATTTTATGAAGAGGTGTATTCACTTATAAAACAGGCTGTTTTGGAGTTAAGTGATTGGTTATGAAAATAGCTTTGGCCAGTGATCACCGGGGTTTTAAGCTCAAGAACAAATTGAGTGATTTTCTTAAGGAAAAGGGCTATAAAGTTTTTGATTGCGGCGCTTATTCGCCGGAGGCTTGCGATTATCCCGATTATACCTATCCGGCCGCTCTGGCCGTGCGAAGTAAAAAGGCCGAGAGGGCCATCGTCATCTGCTATACCGGGGTCGGTAGCGCCATTGCCGCTAATAAAGTAAAAGGTATCCGGGCGGCTTTAGTTTACAGTCTTAAGAGCGCCTGTATGTCCCGCCGCCACAACGACAGCAATGTTTTAGTCATACCTTCACATTTGTTTAAGGTAGATTACCTAAAGAAGATCGTATTGCGCTGGTTGAAGGAAGAATTTGAGGGCGGAAGGCACTCCCGGCGCCTTAAGAAAATAAGGGAGATAGAGGAAAGAGAGACTTAAGGAGAAGTAAGATATGTGGGAACATTTAAAAAACATCGATAGCCAGGTTTATCAAAGTGTAACCAGAGAGCTTAAACGGCAGAGAGAGCATCTGGAATTGATTGCCAGCGAAAATTTCGCTCCTTTAGCGGTTCTGGAGGCCCAGGGAACGGTATTAACCAACAAGTATGCCGAGGGCTACCCCAAAGCCCGCTGGTACGGAGGGTGTGAATTCGTCGATGAAGCGGAAGATCTGGCCCGGGACCGGGTGAAGAAATTATTTGGCGCTGAATACGCTAATGTTCAGCCTCATTCCGGAACCCAGGCCAATATGGCGGTGATGATGGCTGCCTTAAATGCCGGAGATACTATTCTGGCTATGGATTTAGCCTGCGGGGGGCATCTTTCCCATGGCCACCCCTTAAATTTTAGCGGAAGATTTTACAATATAATTCCTTACGGAGTGAACAAAGATACAGAATGTTTGGATTATGCTGAAATTGAAGAATTAGCCGTTAAACATAAGCCTAAGATGATAATCGCCGGAGCTTCTGCGTATCCCCGGATAATTGACCCGCAGCGTTTTCGGCAGATTGCCGATAGGGTCGGGGCCTTCCTTTTAGTAGACATGGCTCACTTTGCCGGGCTGGTAGCGGCAAAGTTACACCCTAATCCTTGTCCCTATGCCGAATTTGTTACTTCGACTACGCATAAGACCTTACGGGGCCCGCGGGGAGGGTTTATCCTGGCTAAGAATGAATTTGCCAAAAAGCTCAATACGGCTGTTTTTCCCGGGGCTCAAGGCGGTCCCCTGATGCATGTTATCGCCGCCAAAGCCGTTGCTTTCGGGCTGGCTTTAAAGGAAGAATTTGTCGCTTACCAGAAGCAGGTGGCAATTAACTGTCGCCACTTCGCCGCGAAGATGGGAGAGCGTAGCTACAGGATCGTCAGCGGAGGTACGGATAACCACCTTTTCCTTGTCGATTTACAGGCAAAAGATATCAGCGGCAAAAAAGCCTCATCAGTTTTAGGAGAGGTTAATATTACCGTAAATAAGAATCTTATCCCTTTTGACCCCAAGCCGCCGGTAGTGGCCAGCGGCATAAGAATCGGTAGCCCCGCCATTACCACCCGGGGTATAAAAGAGGATGGTGTTACCAGAATCGCCGAGTTCATCGATCGCGCCTTAACCAACAAAGATAATCCGGATGAACTCGCGCAGATAAAAAAAGAGGTCCTTGATTTCACCGGCGATTATCCTCTCTATCCGGAAATAAAATAGAATGGCAAAAAAGGCAAAAATAAAACGGCCGAGTTGGGATGAGTATTTCCTGAAAGCCGCTTTTTTAATTTGCGAGCGGTCAACCTGTCTGCGCCGCAGCGTCGGGGCTGTGCTGGTTAAGGATAAACAAATTCTGGCTACGGGATATAACGGTGCCCCTAAAGGAGTTACCCATTGCGACCAGAAAGGATGCTTACGGGAAAAGCTAAACGTTCCTTCGGGTGAACGTCACGAAATTTGCCGCGGCCTGCATGCGGAACAGAATGTAGTTTTACAGGCCGCTTTACACGGGGTGTCGACCCAGGGAAGTACTCTTTATATCACCAACGTTCCCTGTAGCATTTGTGCTAAGATGATCATTAACGCCGGGATCAAAGAGGTTGTTGTGTTAGGCGAATATCCTGATAAAATGGCTGTAGAATTCTTAAATGAGTCCGGAGTGACCTTACGCAAGCTTAAAAGGCGCGCATGAAGTGTCCGTATTGCAATCATAACGAAGATAAAGTTACCGATTCCCGGGAGACATCCGAAGGTATGGCTATCCGCCGCCGCCGGGAATGCTCAAATTGCGGCAAGCGATTTACTACTTACGAATATGTGGAAAAGACGCCCTTGATGGTTATAAAAAAAGACGGGCGCAGAGAGCCTTTTAGCCACCAGAAGATTTTAAACGGCCTGCTTAAGGCCTGTGAGAAACGCCCGATAAGCGTTGAGAAACTGGAAGGTATTGTAGCCGAGATCGAGGCCGATTTGCAGAAAAAGTTTGATCAGGAAATGGAATCGCGCTACGTCGGCGAGGTGGTGATGGAGAAGTTAGCCAAGCTGGACGATGTCGCCTATGTAAGATTTGCCTCGGTTTACCGGCAGTTCAAGGACGTCAACCAGTTTATGCGCGAGTTAAAGGACGTTTTCAATAAGAAGATCAAGTGAGGCCATGACTTATGAAAATCTAAAGATTTTCATAAGTCATATGGCCGAACTTGACCCCCACACCAATTGTGGGGATACCCTAAAATACACCAATTGGTGTGGGGGTTAATTCGCAGACGGCCTTTGGCCTATGACTTATGTCGCTTCGCTCCATAAGTCGTCTGCTCATTAAAAATGATTGAGGTAGAGCTTTCGAGAATTATAATTGATGAAAAGAAGAAAGAGCAGATTCTTGTTCTTAAAGAGAGAAAAGGAGAAAGGCTTCTACCGATTATCGTCGGCATCAATGAAGCCGCAGCCATAAAAATGAAATTGAGCGGATTTAACCCTCCGCGTCCCTTAACGCATGATCTCATTTCTTCAATTATCGGTAGTTTAGGGTTCAAGTTGGAAAAAGTCGTTATTGATGATTTGATCAGCGGAACTTTCCATGCCAAGCTATACTTAAAAAACAGCTTAAAAGTCCCCAAGGTAGTAGACGCACGCCCTTCAGACAGTATAGCTTTAGCAGTAAGAACCAAATCTCCTATTTTCGTTGAAGAACAGGTTTTAAAGAATTTGGTTTAGATTTACCCCGTTAGAAAACTCGGTTTTCTAACGGGGGGCTACCGACAATGAACCCCGTTAGATTTCTTGAAAAGTAATGTATAAGTATCGATTGTTGGTAAAGGTTTTTAACAATTATAGGTATGCATGTGAAATCTAACGGGGTGAATCTCACCGTCCATTTAAGGAAAATTCCCCACCTTTCTTT
>CAYQUQ010000013.1:13203-35131 GCA_964420965.1 uncultured Planctomycetia bacterium
CGCCCGGCACAAGGTGCAGATCTGGCTGGTCGGAGGTCTCTTGAGGGATATTTACCTTAAGCGAGGCAAGGCAAAAATGGATTTTGATTTTTGCGTCGAGCGTAAAACCTTTTCGGTAGCCAAAGAGCTGGCCCGAAGAATTTCCGCTAAATTTATTATTCTGGACGAAGATCAAGAGAGCGCCCGCGTAATTTTAAAGCTGAAAAACAAAATTTATACTTATGATTTTACTCTTATGCGCGGCCAAAATTTAGCCGAGGATTTAGGCTTACGGGATTTTTCCATAAATACTTTAGCGGTTAACCTGCGCGAAAAAGGGGCAAAATTAATTGATTATTACGGAGCCCGGAAGGATCTGCGGGCTAAAAGAATCAGGATCATAAAGGAAGAGGTTTTACTTCATGATCCTTTAAGGATTTTAAGGGGATTTACCTTTGCCGGTCTTTTTGACTCCCGTATTGACCGCAAAACCCTGGCCCTGTTGGCTAGATTTAAATCTTCCCTTAAACGGGTTTCCCGGGAAAGAATTAATGAGGAGATATTCAAGATATTCGCCCTCGGCAGCTCTTTTCGGATATTGAAGATAATGGATCGCTTAAAGATAATCGATGAGATCATCCCACACCTTGATGCCATGCGGGCTGTTTCTCAGGGGGCCTATCACCATCTTGACGTCTGGCAGCATTCTCTGGAGACGCTGAAGCAGTTTGAACTGCTTTACCGCAACCGCCTGAAGAAAAATAAGGATATTTATTCTTATCTTAACGAAGATCTGGCCAACGCAAGATCGCGGATTCAGATTGTGAAGTTAGCTTGTATATTGCACGATATCGGCAAACCATTTGCCATGAAAAAAAAGAGTAAAAAGACCATTTTTCATACTCATGAAAAAATAGGCCGGGATTTAGCCGAGGATATTTCTAAGAGTTTGCGTCTTTCCCTGAGGGAGAAGGAAATTCTAAAGAAGTTAATTTTTTGGCATTTAAGGCCGGGGTATCTGGCGGACCAGATTACTCCCTCTCGGCGGGCTGTATACCGTTTCTTTCGGGATTGCGCTAAAGAAGGGGTGGGGGTTATTCTGCTTTCCCTGGCCGATTGGCGGGCCACCAGAGGGCCTAAGACATCGATCAAGAAGAGGAGAAGGCATGAAAGAATCATGCTCAAGCTGGTTGCCGATTATTTTAAAGAGCAGAAGGATAAGCCTTTACCTAAAGTAGTAGATGGCTATGATATAATGCGAAAATTCCGGCTTAAGAGCTCTCCCCTGGTAGGCAAAATCTTGAAAAAAGTAGCCGAGGAACAGTCTTTAGGGAAAATATCCAACAAAACAGAGGCGTATAGGTTAGCAAAAAAGATTCTAGATGTGTAGGAATAGCCGCCGGTATTCCTTGCATTTAGCGGAGGTATTATGAAAATAAGCGATATAGAAATTGCGGTTATTCAGGGGGACATTACCGAGGTTGATGCCGAAGCTATAGTCAATGCCGCTAATAATCAGTTTCGCATGGGCGGCGGGGTTGCCGGCGTAATTAAGCGTAAAGGGGGCCAGACTATCGAAGACGAAGCCGTAAAGCAGGGGCCGGTTGAGGTCGGAGAGTCTATCTTAACTTCTGCCGGAAGCCTGAAGGCAAAATATGTAATTCATAGCGCCACGATGAAGATGGATTTTAAAACCGACGCCGATATTATACGCCAGGCCACTTACAGCGCTTTGGCTTGTGCCCGGGATAACGCTATTTCCTCGATTGCCTTTTGCGCCCTCGGTTGCGGCGTAGGCGGCTTTAGCTATGCGGCGGCTTCTAAAATAATGGCCCAGGAGGTTTTTCGCTATACCAGAGAATTCAAGAAATCCAGCCTTAAAAAAGTAATCTTTGTTTTATATTCTCAGGATGCCTTTAAAACTTTTGAAAAAAACGTGGTCCGCTATCTTGAGCATATGGCCAAGAAAATTAGCGAAGGCCCTTTCGTTACCGTGGACGGAATAATCGAGAAGGATAAGGGGATAGTGATGATCGAAAGAAGCAATCCTCCTTTTGGCTGGGCTCTTCCCGGAGGATTCGTTGATTACGGGGAGAGCATTGAAGAGGCGGTAGCCAGAGAAATGAAGGAGGAGACAAATCTTGATTTCGTAAATTTTAAGCAGTTTAAAGTTTACTCTCAGCCGGATAGAGACCCGCGCTTTCACACCGTTTCGGTGGTATTTGCGGGGGAAGGTAAAGGTACCCTTAAAGCGGACAGTGACGCCAAAGACGCCCGGGTTTTTACGCTGGACAACTTACCGGAAAAAATAGCTTTCGACCACCGACAGGTAATCCACGATTACCTCAAATCTAAGAATACTGTGTAGGGGCCGATCCCTGCCTGCCGGCAGGCAGGTGTGTATCGGCCCGATATAATATCATGAAAAATACTCCTCTGCGTTACCTTAAGGGAATCGGGCCCCGCCGGGAGATTATATTCAACAAAATGGGAATTTACTCCCTCAAGGACCTGCTCTATTATTTCCCCTTCCGCTACCAAGACCGACGCAATTTCAAGGATATAAAAGACCTTAAGGCCGGGGAGTTTGCCCTGATTAAAGGCAAAATCCGGACCGTAAATTTAAAAAAGCTGCCTTACTTTATGCATTCCCGAAAAGTAAAAAGCATATTCGAAGTGATTTTAGACGACGCAACCGCCAGCGTTAAGTGCGCCTGGTTCAACCAGGCTTATCTGGCCGATAAGCTGAAGGCCGGGACCGAGCTTGTGGCTTACGGAAAGCTTTATGTTTCCAAAAACGGGCCGCAGATTGTTTCTCCCGAGTATGAAGCCGGCGACGGTAACGATTCTTTAGGTATCGGCAGGATCATCGGCATATACCGTCTTCCCTATTTCTTTAACCAGAAGTTCATGCGAAAAATTATTCTTTCTGCTTTAAATAGTTATAAAAGGAGCCATACTGATCCGATACCTTTCCACATCCGAAAAGAAAAAGAAATGCCCAACATTGCCCGGAGCCTGGAAGAGATTCATTCTCCCACTTCCTGGGAGGCCGCCGAAAAGGCGCGGGAAAGATTTATTTTTGAGGAGTTATTTTTATCTCAGATTTTGGTATATTTGCGCAAAGCAAAACACCGCCTCCAGAAAGGATTGCAGTTTAAAATCAGGCCGGCTAAAGTCGATAAATTGAAAAGTATTCTTCCCTTCAAGCTTACCCCGGCCCAAGCGAAAGTATTATCCCAGATTTTAAATGATTTAGCCAAGCCTTGCCCTATGCACCGGCTTCTTCAGGGAGAAGTGGGTTGCGGGAAAACAATCATTGCCGTGTTTGCGATATTAGCCTGTATCGATAATAACCTGCAGGCGGCCCTTATGGTACCCACAGAGGTGCTCGCTTACCAGCATAAAGAAACGCTGGATACAATTTTTCGACGGCTGGGAATTTTAAAAGCCAGAAACAGCAATGCCATCAGGGTCATCACTTCTTCCTTGTCCAGCAAAGAGCAGAATACCGTTTATAAGAATTTAAAGAGAGGCACGATTAAAATAGTCGTGGGTACGCATTCTCTTATCCAGGAGAGGGTGGAGTTTAAAAGATTAGGGCTGGTGGTAATCGATGAACAACATAGATTTGGCGTGGCTCAGCGCGCCCTTTTACCCCAGAAAGGCAAAGTTACCTCCCACTGTTTAGTCATGAGTGCCACCCCTATTCCCCGAAGCTTAGCCTTATCTTTATACGGCGATTTGGACCTTTCGGTGATAAACGATAAGCCCGCAGGTCGGCTTCTGCCCCAGACCAGCTGGGTAAAGGAAAGAAAGAGGCGCGATATCTATAATTTTATCGAGGAAAAATTAAAAGAAGGAAGGCAGGCCTATATTATTTACCCGGTGATCGGCCCTTCGCATACGCTCAGGGTCGATCCTGAGTATGACCGAAGGATCGACGAAAGCCAAACCGCGGATTTACAGTCATTAAAGAATATGTACGGTAAGGTGGCGAAACGATTCTCGGCCTACTCCGTGAAAATGTTCCACGGGCGCATGCACAATGGGGATAAGATAAAGACAATCAGAGCCTTTAAGGAAAAAAAAGTCGATATTTTAGTTTGCACTACGGTGGTGGAGGTGGGGGTAAATATTGAAAATGCTACCGTTATGATGGTAGAAAATCCGGAAAGATTCGGCCTGGCCCAGCTTCATCAGTTAAGGGGGAGAATCCAGCGCTCAAATTACCAGCCTCACTTTATTCTTATCAGCAAAGACGATATTACCGAAAATGCCTTGAGGCGTCTGGAAACAATTTCTAAAGAAACTTGCGGCTTTAAAATCGCCGAGGAAGACCTTAAGCTGAGGGGTCCGGGTGATTTTTTCGGCCGATTACAACACGGGTTGCCGGATTTAAGAATAGCCAACCCCCTGCACGACCTAGAGGTATTGAAAGAAGCGCGTATTTTTGCCTATCGGGTGATAAAAAATGACCCTTATTTAGAAAAAACCGGGCAGCGTTGCCTGAGAGAGTGCTTGTTTGCTGATGAGGATAATCGGGGGAAAATTTAAAGGCAGGAATATTGATGTTCCTGAAGGTATCCGGCCGGTATCTTTAAGGGTAAGAAAATCGTGTTTTGATATTTTGGGCCGGGAAATTGAGCAAAGAAGAGTTCTGGATCTTTTTGCCGGTTCCGGTTCTTTAGGCATCGAGGCTCTTTCTCGGGGAGCGAGCTTAAGTACGTTCACTGATTATAACCATAAGTGTATCAAAACGTTAAGGAATAATATCTCTTCTTTAGGTCTTAAAGGGAAAGCCCGGATATTTAAAATCGACAGCCTCAAGGCCCTGGCGGAATTTTCCCGGAGAAGGCAGAAGTTTGACCTTGTATTTTTAGACCCGCCTTATTATAAGGGTCTGCTTAGAAAGACCTTGCCAGCGTTGGGAGAATATGATATATTAGCCCCTCGCGGCTATATAGTCGCTTTTTGTTACTCTAAAGATGATTTTTTAGGGGAAAGCCGCGATTTTTCGCTTATTGTCGACAAAAAATATGGACAGACTTTGCTCTTAGTTTACGTAAGACGCGGAAGATGAAAATAGCTATTTGTCCGGGAACATTTGACCCGATCACTAACGGCCATATCGATATCATCCAACGAGCGGCTTCTATTTTTGAAAAGGTAGTAGTTTCCGTGGCCAAAGCCCCCTCAAAAAGTACCCTTTTTTCGCATAAAGAAAGGATTGATTTGGTGAAAAGGGCTGTCCAGGACTTAAAGGGGGTGAGCGTTGAAGGGTTCAGCGGTTTGGTGGTGAATTTTGCCCGCGAAAAGAAAGCCCGAGTGATAGTCCGCGGCTTAAGGATGATTTCTGACTTTGAATACGAATTCCAAATGGCCTTAACCAACCGGAACCTGGCTTCAGAGGTGGAGACGATCTTTCTTATGCCTCACCCCCAATATTCTTATATTTCCTCCCGGCTTATAAAGGAAGCCGCGGCTTTGGGGGCAGACCTGAATAATTTTCTACCCCCTTTTGTGGTCACGGCATTGAGAAAGAAGCTCAAATGAAGATAGCCATAAGAGAAATTAATGACAAGCCCGTAAATCGAGAAGAGGATATCCCGGCTAATTTATGGGAGATGGATAGTTCCGATATTACTTTTGCGGATGATATCCATCTGGACTGCACATTTACCCGGGTCAGCGACACAATTAGCGTTAGCGCCGAAATAACTTCTTACCGGGATATTACTTGTGTACGCTGTCTGGGTCAAAAGCGCCAGGTTGCCAAACAGAAGTTTCAGCGGGATTATAACATAAAAAAATCAGGAGAGGATTTAGATATCAACAGCGATTTACGGGAAGAGGTCATTCTTAATCTGCCGATGAAAGTTTTGTGCATCCCGGACTGCAAAGGCATCTGTCCCGGTTGCGGCGTGAATTTAAATACGGACCAATGTAAATGTCAGAGGTGAAATCCGAAACGGTATGATAATACTACCAAATCCAAATAATACCAATACTACCAAATAAATCCAAAATCCCAAATCCCAAACAAAATGTTGGGATTTGGATATTGGGATTTATTTGGGATTTTGTAATATTGGTAGTATTGGGATTTTCCAGGTGGTAATAGGGGGTAAAATAGATGGCTCATCCGAAAAGAAAGCAATCTCGTTCGCGCAGCCGCAAACGCAGAACCCACCAGAAACTTTCCGCACCTTTGCTGGTAAGCTGCAAACAGTGCCGGAAAGCTAAGCCCGCGCATATGGTTTGTCCTTTCTGCGGCTATTATCGGGATCGGGAAGTAGTAGAGATAAAAATTAAAGAGAAAAAGAAGAAAAAATGAGCTATAAACTCGGTGTTGATATTTCCGGAGGAGATTTTGCGCCCCGAGAAATCATAAAGGGCGCATTAATGGCTAAGGAAGAGATCCGGGAAGAAATCGTCTTAATCGGCCGCGAAGAGGAGATAAAGCAACAATTAGCCTTGCATAAAGCCTCGGAAAATGATTTCACCATCGTCAATGCTCCGGAAAAAATAGGAATGGCCGAATCGCCCGCTACCTCGGTGCGCCGGAAGCGTGATTCTTCGATCGTAATCGGAATAAACCTGCTTAAAGAAGGAAGAATAGACGCCTTTGTTTCCTGCGGCAATACCGGTGCGGTGGTCTGTGCTTCGACCATAAAATTAGGCATGATTGAGGGGGTCGAGAGGCCGGGAATTTCCTTGATGCTCCCCACCAGAAGGGGGGTATCGCTGCTTATTGACGTCGGGGCTAATATCGACTGCAAGCCCCTGCATCTTTTTCAGTACGGAATAATGGCTTCCACTTACTACAGCCTGGTTTTTAACAAAGATAATCCCACGATCGGGCTGCTTAATATCGGAGAGGAAGCCTCGAAGGGGCTGGGCCTTATAAAATCGGTACATAAGTTATTTTCCGCCTCGCCTTTAAACTTTAGCGGAAATGTCGAGGCCAAGGATATATTTTCGGGTAAGTGTGATTGCATAGTCTGTGACGGTTTTATCGGCAATGTCGCGCTGAAAGTAGCGGAAGGCAGTGCCGAGACTATCGGTAGATTTCTTATTGAGACCATGAGTAAAGGAATTTTCGGCAAGATCAGCTTGCTGCTCGCCAAGCGGAATCTTAAAGAATTTAAACGCCTGATGGATTATGCTGAATACGGGGGAGCACCTCTTTTAGGCGTCAATGGCATCGTGATTATCGGCCACGGCCGCTCTAACGGTTTAGCGGTCAAGAACGCTATCCGAGCGGCTTATAGTGAGTTGACCAGAGACCTCAACATGAACATTAGGGGTAAAATTAATGAAATCTGCCAGGATAGCGGGATTAGGCAAGTACTTGCCGGATAAGGTATTAACTAATTTTGATCTCGAGCAAAAGGTTGATACTTCCGACGAGTGGATTACTACTCGTACCGGGATAAAAGAGAGAAGAATTGCCGCCGCAGGAACCGGCGCTTCCTTCTTGGCCTATAAAGCTTCCCAAATCGCCCTTAAGCGGGCCGGCCTCGACCCCCAAGATCTGGAATTAATAATAATAGCTACCATAACTCCCGATACCCAATTTCCGGCCACAGCCTGTTATCTTCAGAATTACTTAAACGCCACTAAGGCCGCCTGCTTCGATATTTCGGCTGCTTGCGCCGGCTTTGTTTATGCTTTGACCATTGCTTTTCAGTTCATAAAGAGTGGTATTTATAAGAATGCTTTGGTGGTCGGAAGCGAGGTTTTGTCGTCAATAACCGACTGGGAGGATCGTTCCACTTGCGTTTTATTCGGCGACGGAGCCGGGGCCTGTGTTTTAACCGAGAGTGATGAAGAAAGCTTCTTAAGCGCTGATTTAGGGTCAGATGGCTCTCAGACAGATATTTTACTTGTGCCCGGAGGCGGCTCGCGCCAGCCCGCGTCCGCGGAGACCGTTAAAGAGAGGCTTCATTATATGAAAATGAAAGGCAATGAGCTTTTTCGCATTGCGGTGCGGATGATGGTTCAGGCGGCAAAAGACGCTTTAGCCAAAGCGAATCTAAAATTTTCAGACGTCAACTTATTTATTCCGCATCAGGCTAACGAGAGGATAATCAGCGCGGTGGCCCAGCGCCTGCACATATCTTTAGATAGGATTTATCTTAACATTTCTCGTTACGGAAATATGTCATCGGCCTCGACTGCGGTCGCGCTTTGTGAAGCCTGGGAGGAGGGCAAGATTAAGAAAGATGATATTGTTGTTCTGGATGCCTTCGGCGGAGGCTTGGTCTGGGGCTGCTGCGTCATAAAGTGGACATGAATGCCGTAATCTTTCCCGGTCAAGGTGCGCAATATTCAGGAATGGGCAAGAGTCTCTACGATAATTTTTCTCCCGCCAAAGAGACTTTCACGTCTATAGATAATGTTTTAGATTTTGAATTATCCCGCAAGTGTTTTGAAGCTGACGAAGCAGAACTTAAAAGCACTTCTATCCAGCAGCTGGCTATTTTGGCGGTTAGCTTAGCCGCTTTTGAGGTTTTTCTAAGCCGCGATATAAAAGTTGAATATTTAGCCGGCTTAAGCCTGGGTGAATACAGCTGTTTATACGCCGCCGGAGTTATTTCTCTGGAAGATGTCCTAACTCTGGTAAAGGAAAGAGCAATGGCGATGGAGCAGGCTTCTTTACGCAACTTTTCGACCATGTTTGCGGTTATGGGTTTAGAGCGGAAAGTTTTAGAAGATAAAGCTGGGCAGCTAAACTTTTATTTAGCTAACGTAAACTCCCCCGGGCAGATTGTAATTTCTTTAGCCCAAAACACCAAAGAAAATATCAGAAATAATTTAAAGGCTCTGGGCGCAACAGTTATCGAGCTTAAGGTTAGCGGAGGCTTTCATTCGCCGTTCATGAATTCGGCCAAGGAGCATCTGGCGGCAGTAGCCGGTAAAATCGAGTTCGCTGATGCCCGAATACCTATTGTAAGCAATGTAACTGCCAGAGCGCACACTAAGGGTGAGGAGATCAGGGATAATCTGCTCGAACAGTTAACTTCACCGGTTTTATGGAATGATTGTATGGAATTTATGCTGGCCAGAGGAGTCGGGGTTTTTTTTGAAGTCGGCCCGTCGAAAGTGCTGAAAGGGCTTATGCGCAAAATAAACCCCGAGGCCAAAGTCGTGAATATAGAGAAGAAAGAGGATTTGGAGGGAATATGAGTTTCGAAGGCAAGGTTGTAATCGTAACCGGCGCGGCTCAGGGTATTGGCCGGCAAATAGCTTTAGATTTTGCTAAAGAGAAAGCCACCGTTATTATTCTTGACGTGAATGCCGATGGCTTAAAAGAAGCGCAAAAGGAGTTGGGCAGTCACTCTGAATGCGTTTATTATTCTCTGGATGTTACTGATAATAAGCAGGTTGAGGAAATAATAAACAAAATTATTGACAAGTTTTCAAAGATTGATATAGTAGTTAACAACGCCGGGATTACCCGGGATAATCTGGTGCTTAGGCTTTCTGAAAATGACTGGGACAAGGTTATAGCGGTTAATTTGAAAGGGGCTTTTCTTTGTTCTAAGCTCTGCGCCTGGCACATGGTAAAGCAGCGCCGGGGTAAGATAGTTAATATTTCCTCGATTATCGGTATGGTAGGCAATCCGGGACAGGCAAATTACGCCGCCTCGAAAGCCGGCCTCATCGGGCTTACTAAGTCTTTGGCCCGGGAATTAGGCTCAAGAAATGTCTGTATCAATGCGGTGGCTCCGGGTTATATCCAGACCAAAATGACCGCAGAGCTGCCGGACAAGATAAAAGAAGAGATGCTAAAAAGAATACCTTTAAATAGATTTGGCCGGCCCGCAGACGTATCTTCGGCAGTGTTGTTCTTGGCTTCGGAAGAAGCCGACTACATAACCGGTCAGGTTATGGTAGTAGACGGCGGAATGATCTAAGGGACAAAAGGAGGTAGAAATGAGTGTTGACGAAAAGGTGAAAGACATTATTTCCGAGCAATTGGGAGTAAAAAAAGAAGAAATTAAACCAGAGAGTTCCTTTATCGATGATTTGGGAGCGGATTCTTTGGATACTGTAGAAGTGGTTATGGCTTTAGAGGAAGAGTTTGGTATCGAAATTCCCGATGAGGATGCCGAGAAGATTACTACCGTGGGAGAGTCCGTTAAATACATCGAAGAGAAAATCAGCAAGAAAGAAGGATAGCTTGTTTGAAAATGAGGCGGGTAGTTGTAACCGGATGTGGTATAGTTTCTCCTGTGGGGATAGGCCGATCTCTTTTCTGGGACTCTTTGCTTAAAGCCAAAAGCGGCGTAGGAAAAATTACCCAGTTTGATGCCGGCGAATTTGATTCGCGGATCGCCGGAGAAGTAAATGATTTCATCATCCCTTCCTTTATTTCCTTCAAAGATATAAAAAGAACCCCGCGTTTTGTTCAATTTGCCTTAAAGGCTACCGAAGAAGCTTTAGGAGAGGCCGGAATAAATCGGGAGCAGATTGATCCTTATCAGATCGGCGCTATTATCGGTTCCGGCGTAGGAAGTCTGGAGACGGTAGAGAAGGAGCACCGGACTCTTCTGGAAAAAGGTCCTAAGCGGTTGTCCCCTTTTATGATTCCGATGCTGATTACCAATGAAGCCGCCGGTCATGTGGCTATTCACTTTAACTTAAAAGGGGTCAATTTCTGCACTGTTACCGCCTGTGCTTCCGGAGCTCATGCTATCGGCGAGGGCTATAGATCGATAAGAGAAGGTAAAGCTTTGGCCATGGTCTGCGGGGGGACCGAAGCCTGCATAGTTCCTTTAGGAGTAGGCGGTTTCTGTGCGCTCAAGGCGCTTTCCAAGCGAAACCATGAGCCGGAGAGGGCCAGCCGGCCTTTTGATCAAGAGCGGGACGGATTCATTATGGCCGAAGGGGCCGGGATGGTGGTTTTAGAAGAGCTAGAGCACGCCAAAAAAAGAGGCGCATTCATTTATGGTGAATTAAGCGGGTACGGAGCTACCTGTGACGCTTATCATATTACAGCTCCTGATCCCGAAGGCGGAGCTGCATCCCGGGCTATGTCTATTGCCTTAGAGGATGCCGAGGTACCCGTAAGCGAAAAGATTTATATTAATGCCCACGGAACAAGCACCCAGCTGAATGATAAAGTGGAGACCAAAGCCATAAAGAATACTTTTGGCGATCATGCCCGGAAAGCTTTCATCAGTTCTACAAAATCGATGATGGGGCACACTTTGGGTGCGGCCGGAGCGATAGAATTCATTATCTGCTGCCTGGTGCTTAAGGATAAAGTTATTCCCCCTACGATAAATTACGAAAATCCAGACCCGGAGTGCGATTTGAATTACACGCCCAACGAAGCTAAGGAAATTGATCTAACGACGGCTTTATCTAACTCCTTGGGGTTTGGAGGCCATAACGCCACCCTGGTCGTTAAAAAATTTAAATAAAAAGTTTTAAGTCATAAGTTTTAAGTCATAAGAAGTGCGACTGAAATGCTATCCCATTAAACTTATAACTCATGACTTATCACTTATAACTATGAATTATGGGTTTAACATTAATTGAGAAGATTCTTCTTAAGCATTCTGTATCTAAGCGGCTAGAGGATTTTATCTACGCTAAGGTAGATTTCTGCTTTGGCAACGATATTACCGCGCCTTTAGCGGTCAAGGAGTTTTTAAAGGCAAACTTTAAACAAGTATTTGATTCTAAAAAAATCGGCCTTATTTGCGACCACTTTGTGCCGGCGCGAGACCTAAAGGCAGCTAATAACGTAAAGTTTTTAAAAGAATTCGCCTTAAAATTTAAGATCCGGCATCTTTATGATGTGGATAAATGCGGTATCGAGCATGCTTTTTTACCCGAGGTTGGATTGGTTAAGCCTGGGGATTTAGTAATTGGCGCTGATTCTCATACCTGTACCTATGGCGCTCTGGGCGCGGCCAGTTTCGGGGTGGGTTCGACAGATTTAGCCGGAGCCTTCAAAGAGGGCAAGTGCTGGTTTAAAGTACCCGCGACCGTAAAATTTGTCTATACGGGAAAACTGCCCCCTTGGGTCGGCGGTAAAGATTTGATTTTGCATACTATCGGAAAGATCGGCGTCGACGGGGCCCTGTATAAAGTTATGGAGTTTTCCGGGCCGGTGATTAGAAGCTTAAGCATGGATGACCGTTTCACCATGTGTAATATGGCCATTGAGGCCGGGGGAAAAACCGGGGTTATCGAGCCGGACAAAAAGACCTTAAGTTACGCCAGAAAAGCAAATCCGAGATTAAGAAATATAGAAATGCTTAAAAGCGATAATGACGCCAGGTACGCTCAGGTTATACGCATTGACGTTAGCTTTCTAAAGCCGCAAGTGGCCTGTCCGCATCTACCCAGTAATGTCAAAAGCGTAGATAAGCTGAAAAAAGTTAAGATTGATCAGATCGTAATCGGATCCTGCACTAACGGCAGAATAAGCGACTTGCGAATTTGCGCCCGTATACTTAAAGGCAAAAAAATAAAAAAGGGGTTACGGGCAATTGTTATTCCGGCCACGCCTAAAATTTATCAGGAGGCCGAAAAGAAACAATACCTCCAGGTTTTGCTTAAGGCCGGTTTTATTGTCTGCGGGCCTACTTGCGGGCCTTGCCTGGGAGGGCATTGCGGTATTCTGGACAGGGGCGAGGTTGCTTTAGCCACCACCAATCGTAATTTTATCGGCCGGATGGGCCATCCGCAGAGTTTTGTCTATCTTTCCTCCCCGGCGGTAGCCGCAGCCAGCGCTATCACCGGAAAGATCACCCATCCCGAAGAGGTAATGCGATGATAATCAAAGGTAAAGTTTATAAATTTGGCAATAATATAAATACCGATGATGTCATTGCTGCTAAATATTTGGATTCCCAGGATCCCGAGTTTCTGGGGTCAAAATGTATGGAAAACATCGATAAAGATTTTTTAAAAAAGGTAAACAAGGATGATATAATAGTGGCCGGCACAAATTTCGGCTGTGGGTCCAGTCGCGAACACGCCCCTTTAGCCATTAAAGGTTGCGGAGTATCTTTGGTGATTGCCGAAAGCTTTGCCCGGATATTCTTTAGGAATGCCATAAATATCGGCTTGCCTATTGTAGAGCTAAAAGAAGCTAAAAAGATTTCCGCTGGCGATATCCTTGAAGTAGATTTATCCCGGGGCGAGGTTAAAAATTTAAGCGCAAATAAAAGCTACCGGACTAAAGCTTTTCCCCGATTCTTGAAGGAGATCATAAGAAGCGGAGGATTATTGCCCTGGATAAAAAAGAGGCAGGGTTGAAGGAGAGCTAAAATGGGAGAAAAAAAACATTATAAAATTGCCGTTATCCCCGGAGACGGAACCGGTCCCGAAGTAGTGCGGGAGGGCCTGAAGGTATTAGAGGCGGCCGCTTCTAAGTATGGCTTTAAGTGTGCGTTGACTAATTATGATTTTGGCGGAGAGCGCTATCTAAAAACAAAAGAAGTTTTGCCTTCAGCGGCCCTTAAGGAATTTCTTGATTTTGACGCTATCTATTTAGGCGCCATCGGACACCCGGATGTTAAGCCCGGTATTTTAGAGAAAGGCATTTTGCTGACTATTCGCTTTGGCTTGGATCAGTATATAAATTTAAGGCCGGTTAAGCTTTACGATAACCGCTTTTGCCCGTTGAAAGACACGAATCCCGAAGATGTTGATTTTGTGGTAGTTAGGGAAAATACCGAAGGGCTTTATAAGGGGATGGGTGAGTTTAAGAGCAAGGGAGGGCCCGATGAAGTCGCCACCCAGATTTCTTATAACACCCGGCGGGGTATTGAGCGCTGTGTCCGCTATGCTTTTCAATATGCGCGTAAGCGAAATAAAAAGAAGATGGTAACTCTTTGCGGCAAGACTAATGTTCTAACCTATGCTTTTGATCTATGGGAAAGAACTTTTTATAAAGCAGCCGAGGATTATTCGGATATCAAGACTGACTATGCGCATGTGGATGCGACCTGTATGTGGATGGTTAAAAATCCGGAGTGGTTCGATGTGATCGTTACCGACAATATGTTCGGCGATATAATAACCGATTTAGGCGCTATAGTTCAGGGAGGTATGGGTATTGCCGCCGGAGGAAATATTAATCCCGAGGGCGTATCCATGTTTGAGCCGATTGGCGGAAGCGCTCCTAAGTATACGGGTAAAAACGTGATCAACCCCCTGGCGGCTATCTGTGCGCTTTCCATGCTGCTTGATCAGCTCGGAGAGGAGAAGGCGGCAGAATCTGTGGAGAATTCAGTAATTAAGGTTGTGCGCAAGAAACTGAAATCTTTAGCCGCCGGTGGAATGGGTTACTCCACGACTGAGGTGGGGGATTTGGTAGTGAAAAATTTATAATATGAAAAAAGTAAATGTAGCGGTAATTGGCGTGGGAGCGGTGGGCGTTGAAATTCTACGCTGCTTTAAGCAGCGTAATTTTTCGATAGGGGATCTGCGTGTTTTTGCCCGCAGCGCCCGCGATATAAAAGTTGACGATACTGTCTACGGCGTCGAGGCTATCGAAGGGGCTAGTTTCGACAATATCGATATTGCCCTTTTTGCCGGAACCGAAGGCGCGAAAGGCGCTTCGGTTCAATATGCGCAGAAGTTTATCGCCAAAGGCGCGGTGGTAATCGATAACGGCAATGATTTTAGACTAAAAGAAGGTGTACCTTTGATTGTTCCGGAGGTAAATAGAGATAAGATATCAGCACACAAAGGCTTAATTGCTAATCCTAATTGTACTACTATTCAGGCTGTGGTAGCTTTAGGAGGAATTTATAAGAAATTCGGCTTAGAGAAAATTATTCTCACCAGTTTTCAGGCTACTTCCGGAGCTGGCAGAGGAGCAGTTCAAGCTCTCTGGAATGAGACCCGGCAGGTAGTTAATAATAATAAGGATGTTGATGCTTACAGTGGAGTTAATAAGAGAGTTAATGCCTTGGAAGTCGCCTTTGCTAGCCAGATAGCCCTCAACGTTATTCCCAAAATTGGCGGTTTTTCCGAAGAAGGTTACACCAGCGAAGAGTGGAAAGTGGTCCATGAAACCCATAAAATTTATGGTGACAGTTCGATAAAAATATCGGCTACTTGCGTGAGAGTCCCGGTATTTAACTCTCATTCGGAGGCGATATATTTTACTACCAAGAAGCAAGCTAATTTAGAACAGATTATTGAGGCTTTAAAGAGTTCAGAAGGGGTTAAGTTGGAAGATTTGCCCTTAGCGCTTGATGCCGATGGTAAAGATGAAGTCTATGTGGGGCGGCTGCGCAGGGACCCTTTTGAGGAGAATTCTTTCTGGCTCTGGTGTGTTTCCGACAACCTGCGGAAAGGCGCTGCCCTGAATGCCGTTCAAATCACCGAGTGTCTTTAGCATTTTGCCTTTTTAGACGCTTTGAATTCCTTTGCTAAAGTATATGCTACTATAAGGGGAAAAATTCCCGATACAAGAGCCACAAGAATTAATCCACCCTTTTCTCCCCGGTTATCGGTAGAAAAAGCACTTATAGCTAATATTACCGTTGCGGCGAGGAAGATTAACCCGAATAGCACCGGTATTACATAATTGATGAAAAAATATATATTTTTATGTCTGACGGCAAGGTCTTTCTCGTATTCTTTTTTCATCTTTTTTGTATCTTCGTAAACCTCTTTGTTTAAAACCTGCTTTTCTTTTTCGAAGGATGCGATTATTTCTTTAGCTTCTTCGGCAAACTCCTGAGGCACTCTTATTATGCCCAGCCCGATAGAGGCTTTGAATAAGCCGTCATAGGCTGAATCGTCGCGGGAAATACATTGTGCCGAAATTCCGTTCTTTTGTAATAATTCTTCTAACGTCTGCTGCTCAAAAATTTCATAAAAGGTATATACTTTTACCCACCGGCTTTTACTTTCACTCATTCTTTACTCCTTCAACGAACACCGGTATTTCTGAAATAGCAATCAATTTTGCCGAAATTACCTTATCCGGTACATAAACCGGATTACCGTTACCGTCAAGCGCGGTAACTATATGACTTATTTTAACCTTATTGGTTGAAACATAATTTGAGAAGTCAATAGAAGTTGGCCCCTCATCACTCCAAAGTACAAAGACAAGTCTCTTATCGGCAAAGGAAAATTTGTAGGTATAGTCATTGATTTTTTCAGCGTCCCTAAACCCCTTTAGTTTATTAAGCATCATTTTATAGGTATAAAAGGATGGCTTTTTTACCCCTTGGCGGCTAACTAAACCCATAAATCCCCACTGATTCATATGATAACTACCTTCGGCATCGACGGTATTCTGGACTATGATTTTTTTAACCCCTGCAGTTACCGCTGTGATATTTTTTTTCAATACAAAGGGTGCTTGCCAAGCGTTATACTGCTCTATTGCGGCCCGATCACCATTAAATAATCTATCCAGGATACCGGGAAAAATAGCCTCAATATCTATGGTTCCATTTGCCGCATCATCACTCCAAAACGGCTTCTCATATCCGTGTTCATCCATCTTCCGCTTAAACCAGGCCACGGTATCGGGGATTGACTGGTAATGGTGGTTTAGGTGCAGGGAAACAACATCAAAATATTGAGTATAATTTGCAGCCTTGGCCATAAAAGTTGTTAAAAAGTTAAGCTTTCTCCTCATAGAAGCTCCCAGTCGAGAACGTTGCTTCAGTAATGCTTGTTGTGCTTCTTCGCTTAGGGAGAAAAAATCACCCATATTAAACCCACCGACTAGAATTTTTATTTCGGGATCAACCTCTTGGACAGCTTCCCAGGTAAGTTTTATCGCCTCCAGATACCCCTCAACATCCACCCATTCATTTTCAACTTCGCTATTTAAAAGAATCGATTTTACTGGCTTCCGGGGAAATTCATGTAGCAGGGCAATAACAAAATCCTTCCAGGCCTGGCGATAGCGCGGATTAATTCTTACATAGGCTGCGTGTGGCTTTCCGTAACCCGGTTCATAGGTAGTAACAGACTCATCCTTTATCAACGCCCAGGGAGCGATCCGGGTATCAATATGATACACACAGCCCTCACATTTAACTCCTTTAAAACGCTCATATAATATTGACCAGTCGTAAGAATGCTGGCCGTTTTGTGGCGGCTCAGGCTCAAACCATCCCATGTCTACACCGTTAATTCCGTATTCACGATGATGCTCCAGTTCGCTATTCACTGTGGTGATTACCGTAAGGGCACAATCCAGGCCGAATGCCGATTCTTCTTTGGCAGCAACCGCTAAACTGAATATCCCCGAGGCGCAAATTAAACAGATTAAAATCGTAGGCATTCCGGCAATAAAAACAACGGCAGAGTTTTTCCTTTTAAGCATTCTTTTCTCCTTTTGAGGGCAAAGCCGGTCTTGCCGGAGTGATTTGTCAGGCATTATCAGATTGGTCTTTAAGTTTTCTATATTTCTTTTCAGTTATATTCCAAACCCACAACCCCCAGAATAACCCACCTATCGGAAATAATATTAAGGCGGGTATGAAATACGCTAAGAATCGTGCAATTGTGCGTGATTCACCCTGGAAAAACATAAAAATAGACCACAATACGCCTGTAGATATACCCCAATAAAGCACTCCCGTTTTTAAAATGAAATTATTCTTTCCTTTACTTCTGGTTTTCTCCCATTTTTGCATTCTTAAGGTGTCCATGCTATCCTCCTGTTACCTGATGCAAAGCGAATTCTTTATTATTTATGTTTTCTAACCCGAAAATCACCCTCAGTATCCCCGAGGGGTGCCTGCCCGCTTCTGGCGGGGATTTATTTGTTATGTATATTAGTGTTTCAAAATAAGGTTTCGCCCGCCCAAGAAAATCACCCAAATTACTGCTGCGGCCCAGTGGATTAAGATTGGAGCCCATAATGATTTTGAGTAGATATATGACAAGCTACATATTACACCCAAGCAAAATACGATTATGAGAAAATATGGATTTAAAAATATCGCTTTCGCACTTAGATTAATAGTCAGCGCATTAAACGGATGCCACAAGGTAAATAGAATTGCGCTGCCCAACGTGAAAATGATAATTGCTTTAAGCCCACTTTCTTTTGTGTTATTTGGAATTAATATCCCTCGGAAGAATGATTCTTCTAGAAACGAAGGGAATATAAATAAGGATAAAGGCAATATATAAATCAGCCGCGAATCTGTTACCTTAACCCGGTACAAATTGCCGGTAAGCCCAACAAAAAAAGCGATTAATCCAAATAAGAAAGTCAAGCTCAGAGATAATTTGATTTTGTGAAGAGGAGATGTTTTGTATCCGGTCAACAAATTATTTTTGAAATACTCAACCATAGTCTTAATGCATAACCCGAAAATCACCCCGAGTATTCCCGCGGGGTAAGTTGGGTTATTATAGGTTTATTTTTATTCCAATTTTTCTTTATGGGCCCCCAGGGTTAGCCATTTGCCTTTTTCTTTTATTAAGAAATCAGTATATTTAAATTCTGACTGAAAAAGCTTACCGCCTGCTGCACCGCGAGTATTACAGAAATAGTGTATTACTGCTGTATCGTTATGGATAATTATCGATGTCGGTTCGATAACATACATAGAGAATTTAAGGTTTTTTATAACATTCTCCGCGCCTTGTTTTAATATTTCTTTATCTATGGGCAACACCCGCCAATTTACAAACCCCTTAAATTTGGGGTGAAAATCTTTTGCAAATTCTTCTAAATTTCTCTTGTTAACTAAATTATCCCAGCGCTTTTCAATAACTTTCCATGCTTTCAGTTGCTCTTTCGACCATTCTTGAGCAAATGCAGGCATAGTAGATAGAAAGATAAGAATGAAGGCTGGTATTATTAATTTCTTCATTTTTCCTCCTTTTTATTTTTTTCTATAATCTAAAAATCACCCCCCGTTAGAGCTTACAGTTGCCTTCGGCAACTTATCTCTAACGGGGTAAACGGCCTGAGCCCAAGCAATGGAGGAGTCAGGTGCTTGCCCCGTTAGACCGAAGGTCTAATGGGGGATTGCTTTGTTATAGGTTTAATTTTTCTTTTATTCTATTATACCAAATTAGGACCCAAAGCCAATAAATGCCTAATAGGGCTGTTTCTAGATGAAATATATTGGGATTAATCTGTTCTGAAATAGATTTAAAAGGCGTGGTGTAGTTTATGAAAATCAGTAGGCTTAATGCTACGGCGCCTGCGAGCAGGATTGATTTTATTAGTTTTCTTGATAATGTCGAACTCGCAGTGAAGAAGAATATTGCCCATCCAAAGGATAGAGCAGAGATTATTTTATCTTGATAGCCATGAGAGGAAACGTTGAAATATATAAATAATCCAGGGATTTTTAATCCTATTGCATGCGCAATTGCTATTAATAAAAAATAAATCCCTCCGAGGAGGAGGGATAATTTTAATATTTTCTTTCCCATTTTTATTTATTTTCCTAAGGGCGGAGTCCGCTGCCTGCTCCTGCGAAACTTTAGCGAAGCAGAGGATTGATTTGTTAGAGAATATAGTTATTAAATATTATTTTGCCATTCTTCTCATTAAATCAGATTCTCCCGTAGCAGGATTAATGAGAATCAGGTCTCCTTTTTTTGGTGTTCCAATGCTACGAAATTGTTCAATATGCTTTGGATCAGTTAGATCATTTTCAAAGAAAATACTCCCTAATAATTTTTTGTTTTGCCCTTTTTCAATCAGAATATTACCATTTTTTACAGTATAGCGGGCAGTGTTTACGGGAAGATCAAGTAAGCCAGGAAACTCTTTATCTATCTTTTGAGGGTCATCACCGTAACCTACCCATTCTTTAGTAGTTCCATCTTCGTTGAAAAAGATTCTTTTGTAAGTTTTGTTACTATTATCTGATTCGTTTTTTTGCAGATTTGACCCGCTCACGCGATACCAACTTCCAATTATATCTTTTTCTGTGGCAGGCCTGAAAGGAAATGTTTGAGTTGAGGCGTTTAGCATAATCAACGTACTTATAAAAAGCGCAATAACTACTTTCTGAAAATTTGCAACAGAAACCATTTCAATTACCTCCGTTTAAATTTATATCTCTAACACAAAGATCAGCGGCCCTCCTACGCCCTTTGAATTTCAGGCAAAGCGCTTTGACGGGCTTCGGAGGGTATTCCCTGTAAGCTGCGAAGCCCTACGAAGCCCGTACATCCTTACCCCAACTCCGTTCTAGGGCGAAGTAGGGGATTGATTTGTTAGACAATATTTATTTTCCATTCACTATCAATCCATAATCCAATTATTTCTATATTAGGATGTATATTTTTGCAATATTTAATAGATTCTTTTATTTGGCCTTCCTGTATTATTTTATCGCAAGGGTTTCCTGCACAGTCATAGTGGCCAGAAATGGCAATTAGGTTGGATTTATGTTTGTGTATTGAGATTTCTACCCTTTCGATAATTGAATTGACTAATATTTTATTATTATTTTCTGCCAGTATTTTACACGGTCCAGGCTCGGTTATCGTATCAATATACTTTACCTTATAACGTTCTTTTAAGAAATTTATTATGGGTTCTTGTATCCTTCCATCCATGCAATGAATTGATGTGCAAAAAGCGCTCATATGTTCTATTTATTTTTTATATGTCTAACACAAAAATCAGTTACAGCCGCGCATTTTTCCGAAGGAAAAATACCGCGGTCTGTTATGTCGAATCCATATATCGAAAATGCGAAGCATTTTCACTATTATGAAAGGATTCGACGTGCCGGTCATTGTTAATCACACAAGCGTCTTCCCGCCTCGCTAAATAATCGGAAATTTCTAGGAAATGTATTGCATTTCCATAAATTTCCTCAACTCGGCGGGAATTAATTCGATTAAGTTCTTTTCCTACGCCTTCGGCTTGTAAAAGAACAAATCTCATTAAGCTGGATTGAGTTGTTAGATGCTTTTCATTTATGATTTATGTTCCTTTATTCTGGGCAATGAGACGATTTTTATCAAGTTTATTTATTCCACGACTTCGAATTGAATAATATTTGACTTAATCAAGAACTCCTGACTGTGTTTCTTCTTACGGAATCCCTCATAGCATAAAAATATTGCTACAGCGACCCGTTTACCGTCGAAAAATGACGGAAAACTATTTTTTTCGTTTTTATAACGCTCCTGCCAAAACCGCTCTGTGTTTATACGTAAAGTCCGTTTCAGTTTCTGTTTAGGCCTGAATTCTTGATATCCCGGGGCTGGATTCTTTGCGCATTCAAGGTCGTTACCCAAATGCACTATTATCTCCTCATTATACATAGCTACAAATGATATACCGTACCCGCAATAAGGATCATAGTAGGTTCTCCCAGATGTATTTTCAAACGTACACTCGATTTCAAGTACCTTTCCTCTTTTATAAGATTCCTTGGGAATACTGGCAGAGAATTTTACCCCTTCAGCGGCTTTGCCAGGCTGCGCCTTAAGCAATTTGATCGACTGTTCGCTGCTGTTCTGCACAAATTCATCCAAGTATTTTTCGCTGATCCAGATGCTTGCGAAAGACGGCTGAATGCCCATAAAAACAAGGCATAAGTAAATTATAGCTATTTTCTTCATTACAAGCCTCCTTCTTTAGCAAATAGCATAGAGGGAATAGGATAAAATATTCTATTATTTTTTACATATAACACAAAAATCAGCCCTTCGCTTCGCTCAGGATTAAAACGGCCCCTACGAAGCCCGTACATCCTTACCCCAACTCCGTTCTAGGGCGAAGTAGGGGATTGATTTGTTAGATAGTTTATTTGTTCTCAATTAAGAACTCGTTATCATCTATATCTTGATTTAAGGATATTATCTCATATTTTACTAGATTATCTTTAATTCCTTCTTCTCCAAAATCAATAACAGACATTTGAAATCTTACCTCTTTTGCTAAATATATATCTTCCATTTTCTGGATTTTTTTTATTACTGTGCTATCGCCTATTTCTTCCTCAATTCC
>CAYQUQ010000014.1:0-32935 GCA_964420965.1 uncultured Planctomycetia bacterium
ATTTACTACCATTAGCAAAAATCAGGATACCCTTGCCATCAAGCATGCCATCTTTATATTCTCCTTCATATTTATCACCACTGTTCCAGACCATAATGCCTCTACCATGCATCAAGCCATCTTTAAATTCTCCCTCACATTTAGACCCATCGCGCCAAGTCAAGGTTCCTTTTCCGTTGAACAATCCATCCTTAAAATTACCCTCATAAACAGAGCTATCAGGTAAAGTTACTGTTCCCTGGCCATCTTCCGGCCATTCTGCTGCTGAGAAAGCTGTGAGAGGGAAAAAAAGAGCTACTGTAATAATTAAAAAATGTTTTTTCATATACTCCCCTTAGACACTTTAAGCGTCGCTGGTTTTGTCCAGTTAGGGGACGGTTCTCTGCCGAAAACAGCGTCTAAGGTCGAGAACCGTCCCCATACATGCTGTTTCCCTTAGAGTCGATGGCTACGATCAAAGGGAAATCTTTCACTTCTAATTTATAGATGGCTTCTGGACCTAAATCTTTAAAGGCGACTAACTTCTTGGAGATAACTTTTTGAGCCAGCAGGGCGCCACAGCCGGCCGGAGCGATAAAATAAACCGCCCTGTGCTTTTTGATCAACTCTCTTACTCTTTTACTGCGCCGGCCCTTTCCGATCATCCCGGAAAGCCCCTGTTTAAGGAGCGGCTCTACAAATTCATCCATCCGCGAAGAGGTAGTCGGGCCGCAGGAACCGATCGCTTTTCCCGGCGGCGTAGCTGTAGGCCCGCAGTAATAGATAATCTGTTCTTCTAAATCCAGGGGTAATTTTTTTCCCTTGGTGGCCAGGGCCATCAGCCTCTGGTGGGCCTGATCCCGGGCAGTATA
Organism: uncultured Planctomycetia bacterium; assembly: GCA_964420965.1. Lineage (GTDB taxonomy): Bacteria > Omnitrophota > Gorgyraeia > Duberdicusellales > 4484-171 > CAYQUQ01. The sequence goes on from CAYQUQ010000014.1 coordinate 852, forward strand.
AATCCTTCCGGAGAGATGAATGTGCTCCCCAACTCTCAATCTAAATAGCTGGCCTTTTTTAAAAGGAAATCTTATCTTCCGCATTATCTTAAGTTTATAATCTTAAAGCATCAATTGCTTTCGCTGCTACTGATATTAGTGATCTTCCACTTCCCGTCTTCCTGCCCAAAGGAAATGGTGACCTGGGCTTCTCCGCCGAACATCCCCGGCGCGACCCCCTTAAGCTCTCCGGTATCGCCGCTGATGGCCTCGGTAACATTCTTTAAATCCTTCGGCGACATCATCATGATCATCTGAAAAATATTATCCATACCGCCCAAGGCGGCGGCATCTCGCTCCATATCGGCCATGTCTTTGGCCGGCATATATTTTTTAAGGTCATCGAAGCTTTTTTTAGCCACTGCTTCCAGGTAATTCTGGTAAACTTTGCTCAACTCCCCGGCCGCCGGGCTCTCCCGGGCTTCTACGGGTTTTTTAACCTCGGCTGCTTTAACCGGAGGCTTTTTAACTTCGGGGGCTTGAACGCTCGGTGTGGCGCTTTTCTCGATTCTCTCGATCTGATCCCGATAGTAGGTTAAAGGCAACGGCACATCTTTCTCCTGGACCTTAATATACTCCTCGGTATTTTCCACGATAGCGCCTTCGAACACCCTACCTGATTTTAAGTAAATTTTCTCGGCCAGACAAACTCCGGCCAGACCGAACACCAGAAACGACACTACCAGAATCCGTAACCCTTTCCGCATCCTTGCCTCCTTTTTAAAACACGTAACGTTCTATAGCTTTACCGAGTAACTTCTCAACGCGTGGCAGCTGATGTTTACCCCTACCGGCAAGCCGGCGATGTGAGTCGGGGCTTTTTTTACTTTTACGGCCAGGGCCGTAGTTTTTCCCCCTAACCCCATGGGGCCGATTTTAAGGGCATTTATTTTCTTAAGCAGCCTTTTCTCTAAGCTGTTTAAAAGTTTATCGGGATTGGGCTGATCAATACTTCCTAATAAAGCCTTCTTGGCCAAAAGTAAAGCCGAATCAGCAGTGCCTCCGATACCGACCCCGACCACAAACGGCGGGCAGGCCTCGGGCCCGGCCTGGTTTGCGGCCTCAACCACAAAATGTTCAATCTCCGCCAGCCCGGCAGTAGGGTTAAACATCTTAAGCTGAGATTTATTCTCACAGCCGAAGCCTTTAGGAAAAACAGTTAGGTTTACCCCTTTAACCCGGGGATTGAAATCTAAATGACAAATCCCTCCCTGATAAGAGGGTTTCCCTCTCTGTAAAGGGTCCACCAGCGAAGGACGTAAATAATTCTCCCGGTAAGCCTGGGCCATGGCCCGTTCTACTGTCCGAACCAGTTTAAAATCAACCCGCACCTCTTTACCTAACTCCATAAAAGCCAGGGGAAGGCCGGTATCCTGGCAAATGGCTAAACTTTCCTTTTGGGCAATTTCAGCATTGTCTAAAATCCACCTTAGAGCCTGCTTAGCTTTACGGTTTTTTTCCCGGCGCAAAGCCCTGACTAAGGCCTGCTTAACATCATCCCGCAGGCAGAAGCTGGCCTGCCGGACTGCTTTTTTGACTGCGTCACCTAATTTTTTATAGTTCATTTTACACCTAATACCTTATGCAATTGCGGAATAATCTTAGTTTCAATATTACTCCTGCGACAGGCCTTTTCAAAGTGATTTAATTTCGCCCCTAATTCACCTTCGTAAGGGTGTTCCGGCTGTAAAACCAAGATAATATCTTTTTTGACCTCTTTAATTACGGCTACGGCTATCCGCAAATCCTCCAGATGCGTCCTCTTTCCCACCACCGTTTTAACAAACACTTCCTTTTCCCGGGCAACTCTTAAAAAGTTACGGTGGTCGGCCCAAAAATCCCTTAATCCCGTTGAAGAGGAAAGTTTAAAATCCATGGCAATAATATCCAGGTAACTTATAACCCGGGATAAATTTCCGGGTAGAGTTCCGTTAGTCTCCAGGTATACGGTTTTACCTTCCGGCTTTAACCCTTCCAGCAATTCCTCCAAGAACTCAACTTGTAAAAGGGGCTCTCCTCCGGTTAAAGACAGCGAGTGATAATCCTCGTATGCTACTATTCTATCCAGAACCTCCTGGGGAGTCAATTCCCCATAAGAATTAAACTTAGTATCGCAGAAAGAACACTTTAGATTACAGCCAAACAGCCTTAAGAAAACCTGAGGGGTGCCCTGGTAAATTCCCTCACCCTGAATACTCTTAAAGATTTCGCAGACTCTCCCCTTCATCGGCCTAATCCCATCTCCTCTGCGGAAATTAAAGCTGCTTCCTTGGCTGCCTCGGGAATCTCGATAGTTACCGGCTGATTAAAATCGTAATAGATAACCTCCCGCCCAATCGCTATCGACTCTCCGGGGCCGGTAGCCTGCCGGTATTTTTTTACGGCTTTCACTACCCAAAATTTGTCTTTGGATATCCATTGAATATATTCCAGATCCTGGGTATGAGAGTTCAAGAAATTATCTAACAGCGCTTGATTTTGCCGCATCTGCCGGGAGAGCTGAGCCGGAAAAAAATCATCTAAAAACTTGACCATGAATTGCTTTGTTTTCTCCAGGTCAGCTATCTTACTGACTATAACATGACAAGATACCCCCTCCACCTCCTCTTCTCCGGTAATTTCCAGACTCAATCCGGTCTTGGCAAAATCAACCGGAAAAAAAGCAAACAGCTTTTTACGGTTCAGCAGGTCTTTGAATATACTCACATCCTGACCGAACTTATGCCAGGAATCCAGGACTCCGTTATATACGTAGGTGGTATTATCTTTAAGATAAATACGGCTCATAATCTTATCGCCCTTGTTCTCAATGACAAAAAACCTATTGTGGACGTAGTCAATAGCCCCCCGGCTGTAAGTTACGTCTACTCCGCCGGTTACGGTCTTACCCTTAGTCTTAACACTGGTTAACGAAAAAACCGCCTTTTTGGCCCGGGATAATACTTCACCTACCTCCTGGGCATATACCGAACTTGGGCCCAAAAGGCAAAAAATCAAAAAAGTAATGACTTTGGTCCGCATCAGCCTCCCCGCTTTTTCCCCAGGAGCGGGTCAATTAACTTTAATTCTCTAAAGGCTTTTACTCTAAACCGACAGCTGTCGCACCGCATACAGGGGTACTCCTGGCCTTGATAGCAGGACCAGGTATCCTTGAAAGGCACCCCCAGCTTTAGACCCAGCCTGATGATATCGAGCTTGCTCTTTCTAATCAAAGGAGCCGCTATTCTTATTCCCTTATCCTTCAAGCCCCGGTTTACGGCCCGCTCGAAATCGCTTAAGAATTCCGGCCGGCAGTCGGGATAACCGGAATAATCCTGGATATGCGCGCCGATAAAAATAGATTTTGCCCCGGTGCTTTCGGCCAGAGAAAAAGCATAACTTAGAAAAATTATATTTCTGGCGGCCACATAAGTTACCGGGATTTGGCTTATGTGTAGATTCCGGTTATCGGGAACGCCTATTCCTCTGTCAGTAAGGCTTGATCTTACCCAGGATAGATCGATCTTTACCGGATGGTATTTGATTTTATTTATCCGGGCAATTTTCTTAGCACAATTTATCTCCTTTTTATGGCGCTGGTTGTAATCAAAAATAAGCGCATTTAACTGGTAGCCTTTATTTTTTGCCTGATAAAGCGTGGTAACCGAATCGATCCCGCCGGATAAAAGAATTACGCCTTTTTTTATCCCCGATATATTGCGCATGAATTTTCCGTCTCCCAAATCCGGATCTCTTCTAAACGACAATTCTTCTGTGCGATTTCAGGCTGCAAGCGGTCAAAAATGTACCGGGCGATTTCTTCGGAGCTGGGGTTATACTCCTTAAAGTAATCCAGCTCATTAATCTGCTTATGGTCCAGTTCCTCTAATACGGGATTAGTAAGACTCTTTAACTCCTTAAAATCCATAACCATCCCCAATTCGTTTAATTCCGAACAGGATACTGCCACCTCTACTTTCCAATTGTGGCCGTGCAGAGCTTCGCACTTTCCTTTGTACCCCCGTAAAAAATGAGCGGCGCTGAAATCGCTTAATATCTTTATCCTGAACATTTTAAAACTTTTTCCTTAAAAATGCATCTCTTTAGCTATACCTGCTGCCGGGTCTCTCGATATATAAAATAAGCGGTTATCGCTATCGGCAAGACTATAAACATCACTATCGGCCAGTATTTAGTAAACAGCAAAATCACCGATGATAAGACCAGCAAAGATAAACGCCCTTTAGGTAATAAAATAAAGGCGATGGCAATACACGCCGCCATAAAAAGCCAAAGTTTCCCGAAACGCTTCCAGTACAGCTCCTCGGCCCGCTTTCTCGCCGAATAAGACTCGTCCCTTTTGTCTTCCCGGCGATATATATTCGCGGCCTGGCGATAGCTGGTCTGGGCATCTTGGTAACGCGATACCTTCTCGCAGGCCGCCCCCAGCCGGGCATAGGTTTCGGCGTCATCGGGATTAATCCGGATCACTTTTTCAAAATAATTAATGGCGCTGAAATAATGCTGCTTATTACCAAAGTTTTCGGCCAACCGAAAATAATACGTGCCGAGGCGATGATTCAGATCATAATCCTGGCCATTCTCCGCGAGCAAAGACACCAGTATATCCACGGCATTATTCAGACCGTCTTGAGAATTCCGGCTGGCCAGGGCCTCGGCCAGCTTTAGATTCAATTCCAGGGAATCCGGTTCCGTACTTACGGCTTGGCGATAAAATTCAATGGCCTGATCAATCTCATTAGTATAATAAGCCTGATCGGCCTGCATCACATAGTAATCTTTCCCTGCGGCCAGGCCTTTGGCTTTATCCATTTCAAAAGCATAGTATTTCTTAAAAATCGGCTTTACTGCGTTTATGGCTAAAGCGAAATTTAAATTCTGTCCCTTGGCGGCCTGCCAGCTTATCACCCCGATGGCCTGGCCTTCCTTATTTAAAAGGGGGCCTCCGCTATTGCCCGATGAGATCGGAGCCGTAAACTGAAGCCACTTATTTCCGTCATAATTGCGTAAACCCGAAATCAATCCGTTACTGAAGCTGAAATCATACCCCTGCGGGCTGCCGATAGTATAAACCACCTGGCCCACCTTAACCGCAGAAGAATCGCCCAGCTTTAACGCCGGGAGGCGGGTATCGTTTATTTTTAAAATACAGATATCCGGATCCGGGTCGCAATAAACAAACTTATCAATGGAATAGGTTAACCCCTGAACATCTCTAACCATAAAATCAGCCGGATTTACCCGGTCGTACCGGTTGGGAAAGATAACGTGGTGATTGGTAACTACAAAACCTTCCGGGCCAACCACAAAGCCGCTGCCGAAATATTTATCTCCAGCAGTAATCTTAGAGGAAATAAAAACAATCGATTTAGAGGCTTCCTGGTAAACTTGGTCGGGAGTTTTTTCCTGGGCCGAAGATAAAGAATTAAAAAGGATACCAGTAGCGGCGGCAATCAACAGCCAACAAGAAACCCTTCTAAGATACTCCTTCATACCTCAATATCCCCCAGGGCTTTTAGCCATGCCCGCTGACGCTGACAACTTTCGGCCGGGAAACATTTCGTTTCAAAAACAGCCGGGCCAGCTTTTTAAAGTTGTCCGACTCGTCACTGACAAAAAAATTAATTTTGCCCTTCTTAGACTTAGCCGCCGATAATCGATTGTCGGCCAGAATCCGCCTGGTATAAACCGCCACCTCCTTCGCCGAATCAATGATGCTGACCCCTTTCATAAAATAAGCGATGCTTTTTCTTAAAGGCGGGTAATGGGTACAGCCGAGAATCAGTGTGTCAATCTTTTTCTTTTTTAATTCTGCCAAATATTTATGAATAACTAAATCCGTGATCTTCCCGCTCAAAACCGCCTCTTCAACCAGAGGAACGAATAGCGGACAGCTTTTGGTATAAACAAGGGCTTGGGAATCCTTCTTTTTCAGGTTCAACTCATAGGCCCTGCTGGCTATGGTCGACCTGGTCCCGATAACCCCGATTCTTCTATTCTTGGAGATTTTCAGCGCCTTATTAACCGCGGCCTCAATAACCCCAAAAATGGGTACCTTAAAAAAATTCTCTAAATGATCCAGGGCCAAAGCGCTGGAAGTGTTACAGGCAACCACAATGGCCTTTACCTTTTTTTTCAATAAAAACCGGGCATTTTCGGTGCTAAACTTGACTATGGCCGACTGCGACTTGTTGCCGTAAGGAACCCGGGCCGTATCGCCAAAATAAACAATATCTTCCTGCGGCAGAAACCTCTCTACTTCTCTTAAAACCGTAAGGCCGCCGACTCCGGAATCAAAAATACCTATGGGCCTATCATCCATAATTTATTGTGTAATGGGAAGATAAATATATATTTTGCATTACACATTACACTTTACACATTACACAAATCATCCTACTGTTTTGAAACTTTGCTGTGGCGTTTGCTTAGCGAATCTACGGCCAGGGCTACTGCCTGGGCGATCTGCTTCTGGTAATGCTTTTTGCGCAAAGCCCTTTCTTCATTGCGGTTGCTTAGATACCCCATCTCCACCAAAACCGAAGGCACATAGGCATGCCGCAATACATAAAAAGGAGCTCTGCGGGGCGACTTGACATTAAAACCCAGATTGGTAAAGGTAAAATGTAAAACATTGGCCATCTCTACCGAATGGGAGTAATTCTTAGTGATGAGCATGTCCCAGAGAATCGTTTTCACTTCCGAAGGAAGCTTCTGGCCGCAGAAACTTCCCCGTTTAGCTAATTTCAACGCCCTTTCACAGCTGTTCAGCCGGGTGGGAGTAAGGTAATAAATTTCGGCCCCCTTGACCTTGCGCGAACGGTTAGAATTGGCATGAACGCTGATAAAAAGATCGGCATCATACCTTTTGGCGATTTCTACGCGCTGCTGCAGGGTAAGATAAGTATCCCGGGAACGGGTTAAAAAAACTTTAAAACCCTTCCGCTCTAATTCAGACTTAAGAAGCCTGGACACAATTAAGTTTACTTTTTTCTCCTGCAGCCCCCGCTGAGAAATCGCCCCCGGATCTTTACCGCCATGCCCCGGATCGATGACCACGGTTTTTATGACAAAACCCGGTTTAAACGAAATGAGTTCACCGCCAGAAACCAACTCATCCAGCTGACGGGGTAAATAGATCTTTCCCTTACGGTACAGGGGCGGATTCTTCAGATAAAAAATAGTACCGTTAGACGCCGCGACCGAAGAATTTAAAAGCAGGCGGATATCCTTATCCGAAGAATATAATCTGATGATATCGTCAACAGTATCAAAGCTGTATTCAAAGTTGTATTCCCGGCAGAATGCCGCCAGGTCAATATAGTCGTTTCGATTCACTTTCGAGGGGATATTATTGCGGGGGACGGCAGCGAAGCCGGCTAACCCTAAGCCCCATAATAAAAATAAAAGAACGACGCCGATATTCTTTTTCATAATCCCAGAACCAACAGCGCGATTTCAAAATAGATAAAAACCCCGACCACATCAACTATGGTCGTAATCAACGGGCCGCTCATGAGGGCGGGGTCCAGCTTAAGTTTTCTAAAAATAATGGGAAACGCCGCTCCGATGATTGCGGAAAATACCACCGTTATCCCCATGGCCACCCCCACGGAAACGCTCAACCGCCAATTACCCCCCTCCTGGAGGATAACCCGCACTAATCCAACCAGAGCCAGGATAACCCCGAGGGAAATACCCAAAATCGACTCCCGGTAGACTACCCGGAAGAAGTCTTTCACCTTTATTTCCTGTGTGGTCAGCCCTCTGATAACAATCATTGCTGACTGCATACCGGCATTGCCCCCGGTGGCGATAAGCACCGGTAGAAAAAAACTCAAGGCGATCCAGTGCTGGATAACATCCCCGTAATTCTTGATCACCAAACTCGAGGCTGACTCTAAAATAACCAGGGCAATCAACCAGAAGCTCCTTTTCCAGATCAGCTCTAAAAGGTTAGCTTCCATGTAGGGCTTTTCTACCGGCAAGACCGCCGCTACCCTTTCGAAATCCTCGGTAGCCTCTTCTTCCAAAACATCGACTAAATCGTCAAAAGTAACAATTCCTAAAAGCTTACCGCTATTATCAATAACCGGAAGACCCAAAAGGTCATAGCGCTTAAAAATATTGGCCGCCTCTTCTTTATCGGTAGAGGCGGTTACCTTTATTACATCCTTTTTAGACATTATTTCCGTAATCTTGGTTGCCGGAAGAGCCAGGACGAGCTTTTTTAAAGATACTATCCCGATGAGCTTTTTCTCGCTGTCTAAAACATAACAGTGGTACACTGTTTCCTTTTCGATGCCGACGTGGCGTATATGGACTAAAGCCTCCTCGGCCGTCATATCCGCAAACAGCTGAACAAAATCGGGAGTAATCAGGCGGCCGACGGAATCACCGGGGTAATTAAGAATTTCCACAGCGATTTTGCGCTCCTGAGGAGAAAGTAAATTAATGAATCTCTTAACCAGCTCGGCGGGCATCTCCTCAAACAGCTCAGTCCGGTCATCGGGAGACATTTCGTTTAAGATATCCTGTATCTCTTTGCTGCTCAAACTCTTCAATATCTCTTCTTCTTCTTCGGTGGGTAAATACTCAAAAACGTCAACCGCCTTGTCGTGGGGCACTAACCGGAAAACAAAAAGTTTATATGAGGGTAGAGAAAGCTGGCCGATGAGTTCGGCGATATCTTCGGGGTGAAGCGGAAGCAAGCCTTTTATATCGGCATACTTCTTTTCGCCAATCAATTTTTCGGTCTTCTTAACTAAATTCTTCTTAATCATAATATCAGGTTATTTTTCAGGCTGGATCCGGGATTAACAATTAACAACCGGCCTCACTCTTGCTTTATGTCTCCGGCCCGCTCTAAGGAAAACTTGGTAATCCAGGGGCCGATAAGCTCGAAGATTACGGTGCTGGCGATAGTAACGGTAAGGATTTTATCCCCCCAGAAACCGCCGATAGCATGTTTGGCGTTTAAAGCGCAGGCTAAAGCCACGCCGGCCTGAGGAGTAAGGGCCAACCCCATGTATTTTTTTATACTCGCTGACGCATCGACTATCCTTGCGCCTAAAAAAGCGCCGGCCATCTTACCGACGGTCCTTAAAAGGATATAGCCTAAGGTTAACACCACCGCGGCGCCCAGAACGTTAATCTTTAAACTGGCTCCGGCCATTACGAAAAATATTAAATATAAGGGGGCATCAATCTCGCGTAAAGAATTGAAGAATTGAAAACTTTCCCGATTGGTGTTGGCTAAAACCGCCCCGAAAAACATACAGGAGAGAAGAATTGAAAAGTGAAAAGCCACCGCCAGGCCGATAACCAGGGAAAGAAAACCAAAGGTATAAATCAGCCGCTCCTTCATGGTGTTGATAAAATGAGAAAGCTTGTTAAAAGCGATCGCAATCGCTCCTCCCAGTAAGAAAGAACCGCCGATCTCCAGAAGTGTCTTCAGCAGATCCCGGAGCAGCTCTGCTGACCCGGCGTAGCCGTTAACAAAAGACTTGGCCACAGACAGGGATAACCCGAAGATAATTAAAGCCCAGGCATCGTCAATAGCCACAACCCCCAATAAGGTATCGGTAAATTCACCTTTACTTTTATATTCCTGGGTTACCATCACCACGGCAGCCGGAGCGGTAGCCGCAGCGATCGAACCGAATAAAAGACCGATATAAAACGGCTGTTTAAATATTAACCAGGTGGCCAGAGTTACCAGCAGCCAGGGAACCAGAGATGCGCTTATCGATATACTGCTGACGGCCCGGCCCACCCTTCTTAATGCCGGCAGGGAAAAACTTTCCCCCAGGCTGAAAGCGATCATCCCCAGAACAATATCCGAAAAGAAATCGGAAGTAGAAAGAAACCTCTGTGAAATTAAATTACATACACCGGGAGAGAGAAAGATTCCCAGAACTACATAAGCGGTTATGGCCGGAACTTTGAGTTTCCTAGTCAGGCGGGACGCGAAGAAGCTGAGGATAAAGATGACGGCTAAGCTCAGTATCGGATTGTTGCTCATCGAAACTCAATTTAAACAATTTCTTTCTCTTTAAACATCTTCCAGATAATATCGAAGATTCCCACGATCCCGGCGATCTTTCCTTCCTGGTCTATAACGGGTAGTCGTTCCTTCTTATTGAGCCGCATAGCCTTATACGCTTCTCCCAGCGAATCTTGGGTATTGACGGTAATAAAACTAGTGGCCATAATATCCTCGACGATGATCAGCTCTCCCATGGAAGGGACCGGTTCTAAATCAAACACATCCTCATCGATCTCCGTAAAAGGGATATTGCGAAACAGTTTAGCATGAGGGGGTCTTAACAAATCAAGGAGGTTCTCCGGATATACGACCCCGATAAGCTTATCTTCGCCGTTGACAACCGGAATCAACGGCGTGGTGTGAAAATCTTTAAACATATCCAGAAGCGCCCTTAAAGATACCGATCGTTTGACTTTGATGATATCTGTTTTTAAGGCCTCTTTAACAACCATGGTTAACTCCTGATTAATTATCCTTTCTCGAACTTCTTTATTATGGCAATTACGCTCTTTTCGTTTTCGGCCGTGATAAGCGCGTCGCGAAAAGCGCTATTCATAAGCAGCTTAGACAGTTCGGCTAAAACCCGCAGGTAAAGGTTAAGTTCGGCGGGATCAGCCCCCATAAGAAAAACCAGATTAACCTTTTCCCCGTCTAAAGCCGCAAACTCAATACCCGAGACTGACCTTCCAAAACCGATAACAAATCCCTTTACGGCATCGGTCCGGGCATGAGGGATAGCTACGTTGCTGCCGATACCGGTAGAGCCCAGCCCTTCTCTCTCCAGAACGTCTTTGGTAAACTTTTCCGGATTTGTTATCTTGCCGGCATCAGCTAACTTCTGGGCAACCTCTCTAATGGCACTCTCCTTATCACCGGCTTTCAAGTCAATTATACAAAATTTTTCCCTGAGATAGTCCGAAACTCTCATCTGTGCTCTCCTTTTTAATGAACAGATGACTTATGAAAATCAAAGATTTCCATAAGTCATACCCTTGACATCTGTGATGTCAAGGGGTCTGCGAATTAACCCCCACACCAATTGGTTGGCTTTCTTTAGTTACTCCCAATTGGTGTGGGGGTAAGTTCGGCTACAGCTTTTTTGTGCGTCTGCCTTCGGCAGACTTCAAAAAAGCTAGGCCTCACTTAGCATATACTCTTATGTTTTTTATCAGGCCGTAACAGAGCAACCGATCGCCTTCCTCGATCCTGTCTCCGGCATGCGGAAAAGAAATCAACTTGTTCTTGCGCTCGATGGATAACACTAAAATATCTCTCTTATTAAAACCGGCCTGGGATAACGTGTGCCCCTTTTCTTTGCTTTCGGCGGCTATGGTAAGCTGGGTGAGGCCATACCCCTTAGGCAGTCGAAACAACTCTTCCAGCGCTTTCTGCTCGACAATCCCCCGGGCCAACAGCCGCTTTTCAATAAAGCGGTTCAAAGCCCGGGAAAATCCGCCCCAAGTAGTTATTTTATAAAGAATAAAAATAAAAGCAAGTAAAACCGCCGCTTTCCATAAATCGGCATAGAGGTTGTCCTTGCCGAAGGAAAGAAACAAACCGGCGATGATCGAAACTATTCCCACCTTGCCTAAAATCATCAGCACAATAATAGTTCTGCGCCGGACTCTGTTTTCTATTGCGGTTTCGGCCTCCCGGGTGGTAAATCCGGTGCCGGTAAAAGCCGAGACCGCCTGAAAGCGGGCGGTTTTCTCGTCCATCCCCGTAAGTTTTAAAATGACCGTAGCCACCCGGACAATAAAGAAAAATATTACCACGATGATAATAACCGGGATAACTGCGGATATAATTCCCATAATTTACTAGCTAAAGCGTGCGGCCAAATCCAGCAAGGTCCGCACCAGAAACATCCTTAAAAATATAATAATCAAAAAAGCCAGGATCGGCGAAATATCGATACCGATTCTAAAATTTACCGATAAGGCTTTACGTATCGGGTAAAGTATCGGCTCGGTAGTTTTATAGAGAAACTGTACAATCGGATTATAAGGGTCGGGGTTAACCCAGCTCACCAGGGCTCGAATCAAAATGAGCCAGTAAAGAATGGTGAGAATAATTTTGACGATATAAGCCAAAGCCAAAAAAAGATTGCTAGCTACGAACATCCTGATATAAATTATACGCCAACAGGGAAACTTGGGCAATAAATTTTTTCGCCTGACGGTAATCGTTGGTTCCTCTTACCAAAAGGCAAATGATATAATCGCCGTGGACGGTAAAAATAATTCCGGCATCATGGACAACTCCTTTTTCCAGGCCGGTCTTATGCGCCACCACCACCCCCTCGGGTAGATGACGGGGAAGGCGATCATTAACCCTCTGCCCCTTTAAAAGAGAAAGGGCTAATGTCGATAAATCTTTACTGACCAGCTTCTTTTTATAAATGGCTTCCAGGAGATAGGCCGTATCCGCGGCGCTGGTAAAATTTTCGATTCCCTGCCTGCGCTTTGTAAAATCCATCATTTTTCGGGCCAGAAAAGTATGCTTCAGCCCCAGCTTTTTAAAGCTGTCATTGATATAATCAAAACCTAAAAGGGAGATGATTTTATTGGTAGCGGTATTATCGCTTACCGTAATCATCAACCCGAGAAGCTCGCGGACAGTCAGGGAGCGCGGCGTTTTTATTTTTTTCAACTTTCCCGATCCGCCGGTAATGTCGCTTTTCCGGATAGTGACCATATCGTCCAGGGATATTTTTTTATCCTTCACTGCCCGGAAGACAACCGCTAAGATCGGAAGCTTCATCAGGCTGGCCCCGGGGATCTTTTCGTCCTCCGAAATCCTGATTTGTGCGCCCAAGAACCTCAATTCCTTTAGAACGAAAGAGAATTCTAAGTTTACCCGTTCGGCCTCCTTAAAAATCTCTTCTTTTAAATTTCGAAAAGGCTTATTCTTTCGATAAATTCGAATTGTTATGCCTGCAAGGTAAATAAATAAGGTAAGAACCAGGGCGCAGGTAATACCGGCAATAGCAATATTCTTTTTTTTCATGGGGATTGCAGCGACTCTATGGGGTAAAGCTTGTTAGCCAACAAAATATATTCTTCTAAAGAAACATCTTCGGCCCTGGCATCACTATCTACTGCAAGGCAGTGTCGATTCTTAGGTAAGGATAAGGAATTAACCAGCTTTTTTCTCTTTTGGGAAAAAGCCTTACGGATAATATTGAAAAGAAAATTTTCATCTTTTACCTTATAAGGCTTACGGCCAAAAAACTTTATGTTTACAAATGAAGAATCAACTTTGGGGATCGGCCGAAAAGAACCGGCGGGTATTTTAAACAGTTTATTCACTTGGGCGTAATACTGAATATAGCAGCTGATAAACCCGTAATGTGCTGTTGCCGGCTGGGCGGTAAGCTTTTGGGCAAATTCCCGCTGAAAAGTAAGGTGAGCTGACTGGATACGATCCCGGTATTGAACCAGGTATTTAACCAGGTCACTGCTGATCTGATAAGGAATATTGCCAAAAACGACCAGCTTTCTTGGTAATTTCGTTAAGGGAAACTTCAAAATATCGCCGGGGATAACTTCGATATGGGGCCGGTCCGAGAATCTTTCTTTAAGGAGTTTATAAAAACGAGGGTCAATCTCGATGCAATATAAATGTTTTGCCCTGGCGGAAATGAATTCGGTTATTTTTCCGGCACCGGGGCCGATCTCTAAAACACATTTGCCCGCGATATCGAGACTGGCAATAATCTTTTTTATGTATTTCTGGTCATTTAGGAATACCTGGCCCAGGGATTGCTTGAGTCTCATGGTGACAAATTTAGCGCTAATTTAACGGCGGCAAGCATTGAGGAATGAAAAGGATCTTTGCCTTCTCTTATAACATCATAAGCTACTCCGTGGGCCGGAGAAGTCCTTACGATCGGCAGCCCCAGAGTTACATTCACCCCGGCGGGAAAAGAAAGCAGCTTAAAGGGGATCATGGCCTGATCGTGGTAGGCACAAACAAAACAGTCATACTTTTTAAGGTTATGTTTAACGAATAAAGTATCGGCCGGGTAAGGTCCGTGTATTGATTTACCAAAATCCTTTATGGCCCCTAACAGTATTCGCTCTTCTCTTTCCAGGAAAGTGTCAATGCCGGCATGGGGGTTTACCGACGCAAAAACAATACGGGGTTTATTAATTTTAAATTGGCGTTTTAAGGAAGAATAAACCAGAGAAAGCAAATTGGCAACCTCTCTTTTCCGTAAACAGCGAGGAATATCACTTAGGGGAATATGGCGGGTCAACAAAGCGGTTTTTATCTTCGGCGCTACCATCAGCATAACTACGTTTTTAGCCTTGAAATGGCCGGCCAGATATTCGGTATGCCCGCGGAAGCCCGGTGACACCTGCCTGACTGCCTCTTTAGACAAAGGGGCGGTAACCAGGTGTTTTGCCTTCAACTTACGCAGAACGGCAAGGCCTTTATCCAGATAGCTCAGCGCAGCTTGCCCGGAGAGCCTGGTGGCAAAACCCGGTTGTAATTTTGTTATGCCCATGGTCTTAACGTCGACTAAAGTAAATTTATTCTTGATTTTTCGGTAGAGCGGAAACCGCCTAAAGACTTCTTCATCGCCGACAATGAAAAAGTTAATGCCCGGACCGCGGAAATTATCGACTGCTCTTAGGGAAATTGCGGGGCCGCATCCGGCGGGATCTCCGGCAGTGAGCACGACGTCTCTTCTACTCATAATAGACTTCGATTACTGCTTTCTCTCTCAGTTCGCCGACCCATTGGCTGAATCTACTTTGAAACTTCATCTGCCAGAGGTGGAAATGAATTTTTTCTTTGGCCTCTTCCAGGGAAAGAGGCCGGGGCGGGATTTTTCTCTCCAGATAAATCAGATAAAAGTCCCCGTCTATTTTCTGAAGCGCGTACCCTTCGGCCGGAGCTTCCTTTAAAATCCTGGCGATTTCTTCCTTCAGCTCCCCGACATTTGCTTCTATGCGGTTGAGAGTATCGGCGTAAGCGCCCCTGGCTTTAGCAATCCCCTCCTCTGTAATCACCGCAGCTATTTCTTCCAGAACGCTTTTGTCTTCCGAACGGGCTATATAAAAAATATATCCGGCCGGCGACTGCATTACATCTTTGTTTTCAGCGTAGTAGCGGCTTATCTCAGAAGGGGAAATGCTCACGAATGACTTTACGTATTTATCGATAATCTCCCGGATCAAATACTGCTCTTTGATCTTCTGTTTAAGGCTGGTTATAGTAAGTCCTTTATCCTTTAAAGAAGCTTCGAATTCATCCCGGGAGGGGTGCGATGAAACTATCCGGTTAAACCGGTCATCAATCCAGGAGCGGGGTATGTCCATGTTTTCTCTTTTAGACTCATCCAGAATAAGTTTATCGTCAATCAGCCGGGTGAGGGCTTCCTTTTTAAATTCTTTATTCTCGCAGGAAGACTCCTCTCTGCTGCCGCCAAGCTTAAAAGAAAGAACCTGGCAATATTCATCCAGATCTTGGCTGGTGATAACCTGGTTGTTTACCCGGGCCACTACTTCCGTTATTTCTTCGGCCTGAGCGCTTAACAGAAGCGAGAAAACCAGAGCCAAAACATAAGCTTTCTTCATCTAGTTTCCGCCGGAAAATTTACTGCTCAAACTGTTAACGCCGTCTATGGCTATCGGCCAGGACAAGCCTTCAGCGTCCGGGGTCTGCCCCTCCATCCTGACCGTACCGGCCATTTCCTGGGTAGCCTGGCTGCTCACCGCCCATCCGGTTGACTTATTCAAAGTTACCTCGCCGTTCTGGCCGCCGGCGATATCGTAATAAATTTTCGGGCCGACTCCCATGGATAGCGGAACTTCCGGGTTAGAGCGAATCTCAGACTTTAAATTCAAAACTACGTTATCGTTATCGATCGCCTTAACGGTATAAGTAGTGGTAATCGTTATCGGGAACCCCATTTGTACATCTACTTTCTTGACCCAGGTGTCGCCGGTACCGACCTTTTTCTCCGGGTATATCGCAGTTAAATGTTCCATCGACGTCTTGATTCCCTTATCCCCAAACTGATCGTGCACTGATTTTTCCACCAGGTCTCTCTGGGGGCTGTCGGGAAGTCCGAGGCTATCTACCATCTTCTCGATCATCCGATCTACGCCCTGTACGTCTTTGATGTGCCCTCCGGAATCCATCTGCATGGAAAAACCTTCCCCGACCATAGCGGCGTAAGTTAAAAAAGGCGGGGGTATATCGCCGGAAGTATCGGAAGAATCATACACTAACTTTCCCATCGGCCCGTCCTGCTCAACCTTAACGGACTTATAAGTAAATTGTATCCAGGCATTACCCTCGGCATCAACGCTATTAACCTGACAATCATATGCTAACTTCAGAGCAGTTTTCATGTTTTGATCCATGCCCTGTAGGGTCTGAGAAATATTTTGCTGGTTATTCATGATTACCGAAAATCTCTGGCCCTCTTTTAAGTTTAGTTTCAAGGCAATTTTACCGCCCTGGGCATAACTTAGTACCGGCAAAGCAACAAACACCAGACACAGCAATCCCGTAACCGCAACATTCTTAACCCGCATACTCCCTCCTTTTTATTTCAACACCATTTTGTTATGAAATTTTAAAAGCGCTTTTTAAGTATTCTATCTCTTTTTTAAGCAGGCGGCAATATAAATCAAAGCCTACCATCCAAATAAAACCGTGCTGCTCTTTACCTAATATATTTCCGGCCCCCCTTAACTCCAGATCACCCATGGCTATTTCAAATCCGGCACCCAGATGCGAAAAATCACAAATATGCTCAAGGCGCTTTCGGGCATCACTGGAAATATTTTCTTTAGGCGGGACCACTAAATAAGTGTAGGCTTGAACGTTAAACCTCCCCACCCGGCCTCTTAACTGGTGCAAATCGGCTAATCCGAACCGGTGGGCGCTATTTATAATCATGGTATTGGCGCTGGGGATATCTATTCCGGATTCGACGATCGCGGTGGAGAGCAAACAGTCAATCTTCTTGTCGATAAAGTCGAGCATGGCCTTCTCCATAACCTGAGTAGATAAGCGGCCGTGCACAACCCCGATCTTAACCTCCGCGGGCAAGGCTTTCTTTAAAGAGCGCTCAATCCGGTCGATGGTCTCAATGCGGTTATGAATAAAAAAAACCTGGCCGCCCCGTTTGATTTCTTTCATTACGGCTTCCTTTAGAAACTCAATATCAAAACGGACAATTTCCGTTTTTACGGCTAACCTCTGTTTAGGGGGTGTGCGCATCAAAGATATACCTTTTATGCCGATTAAGCTCATGTAAAGCGTACGCGGTATGGGGGTGGCGGTGAGAATCAAAATGTCTATGCCCACTTTAAGTTTTTTTATTTTTTCTTTGTGCTCTACGCCGAATTTATGCTCTTCGTCGATAATTAACAGCCCTAAATCTTTAAAGTGCACATCATCGGACAAAAGCCGGTGGGTGCCGACCACGATGTCGACTTTTCCGGCGTCTATTTTGTTGAGGATTTCTTTCTGTTCCCCCGGGGAGCGAAAACGGGAAAGCATCTCCACGTAAAAAGGAAAATCCTTAAGCCTTTTGGTTAAATTTACATAGTGCTGATAGGCTAAAATCGTGGTCGGCACCAGAAAGGCAACCTGCTTATGACTGGCTACGGCCTTAAACGCCGCGCGCATGGCGACTTCGGTCTTGCCGTAACCGACATCCCCGCAAACAATCCGGTCCATGCACTTATTCTGTTCCATGTCTTTTTTAACTTCTAAAGTAGCCTTGTTCTGGTCTTCGGTTTCGGTATAAGGAAAATCAGCTTCGAATTTCTCCTGCCATCCATCGTCCGGGGCGTACTTAAAGCCGCCGATAATTTTTCGCTGGGCCTCCATGCGCAGGATTTCCAAAGCGAAATTTTTTATGCCCCGCTCGACTCTTTCTTTAAGCCGCAGCCACTCTTTAGAACCCAGGCGGGAGAGACGGGGCCGCTTTAAAGTAAAATTCATGTATTTCTGGACAAAGTGGGATTCCTCCTTGGATACATATAATTTATCCTTATTTTCATACTCGAGTTCAAAGTAATAATCTTCCTTTTCCTTTAATTTCAATTTTTTGACCCCCAGAAACCGGCCCACTCCGTAACGGCTGTGGACAACATAATCGCCCTTTTTAATTCTTAAAACTGCTTCCAGGGGAAGGTCCTCTGAGGAATAGCGTCGGGTCTTCTTAAGGTGGGGAATAATAATCAATAAATCGTAATCGATAATTTTTTTGTTCAGAGTTTTATCAAAGCTGTAAATTTTTCTAACGGTTTCAAACTCCCATTCGATCCGCAGGGGAAAATTGAAGTTTACGGGGAAAACCTCCAGGGTGTCACCGCGGAGGGTGAAATCACCCTCCTCCAATACGGCGTCAACCCGCCGGTACCCTAAAGATACGAGCTTTTCTTTAGCCGCTTCTAAAGGGATATCCTTATGCGTGTAAATTTTGAATGTATCAAACACTGGATTTTCTGAACAGAAGGACTAAGGGGGAAGCGATGTATATCGAAGAATAGGTTCCGGTAATGATTCCCACCAAAAGCGCAAATGAGAAACCGTGCAAGGCCTTCCCGCCCAGGAAAAAAATAGACATAACTACCATGAGAGTAGTGATCGAGGTAATTATGGTCCGGGAGAGAGTGCCGTTTATGGCTGTGTTTATTATCTCCCTTAAAGAAGATTTACGAAAGCGGGGCGAAATCTCCCGTATCCGGTCATAGATAACAATGGTGTCGTTTATGGAATAACCGGCAATGGTCAGCAGGGCCGTTACCGTTAGAAGGTTGACTTCATACCCGAAAAAAGTTAAGAACCCCAAGCTTACCACTACGTCATGGAAAAGAGCGATCACGGCGGCGAAGGCAAAATCAAAATGCTTGAACCTGAACCCCACGTAAATAAGTATTCCCAGGAGGGAAAGCAGTATCGCCAAATAGGCCTTTTTCCGTAACAGCTTACCCACCTCCGTACCGATGGTGGTAACGCTCAATTCATTCACTTCTTTAAAATTACGGCTTAAAGCAACTTTTACTTCCGAGGCTATATCCTCTTTACTTTCTATGTTTACTCCTCCGGGTAAATCTTTGAATTCATGAATGCTGATATCCGTAAAACCTTCCTTTTCCAAAACGCGCCTTACTGCGCTGATTTCGGCCGGCGGGGTTATCTGGTATTCCAGAGCCTGGCCGCCCTTAAAATCGACCCCGTAAATCTTATCACCCTTGGAATAAAAAGTGGCCATTCCGGCAATGACCAGAATAAGCGAAATAACGGTGCATACCCCCCTGAATTTTACAAACTTAATATGGGAAGAGGTAATAACCGAAAGCATGGGGAACTTTTTTAGCCGGGTTTCCAGAAGTAAGGAAAAAATAGTCCGGCCGATAAATACGGCGGTGAAGATACTGGCCACAATGCCTAAAGAAAGGGTAGTGGCAAAGCCCCTTATCGGCCCGGTTCCGAAAATATAAAGAAAAACAGCGGCAATAAGGGTAGTTACATTGGCGTCAAAAATAGTCCGTTTGGCCCGGTTAAATCCGTTTTTTACGGCGATACTTAAAGGTTTATCTGATTTCAACTCCTCCCGGATCCGTTCAAAAATCAAGACATTGGCATCGACCGCCATGCCTAAGGTTAAAATCATGCCGGCAATACCGGGCAGGGTAAGGGTCGCTCCCAGAAGATGAAGCCCGGCCAGAATGAATATTAAATCTAAACCTAAGCAAATAACCGATATAATTCCTCCCAGTGAATAATAGACCAGAACGAATATTACTACCAACACCGACCCCAGCAGTATTGAGTTTCTCCCTCTTAAGATCGAATCCGAACCTAAGCGCGGGCCCACGCTTCTTTCTTTCTTAACCAGCAAAGGCACGGGTAAAGCGCCGGAATTTAAAACTGAAACAATCCGCCGGGCCTCATCGGCGGTAAAATCCCCCTTGATGATCGCGGAACCGGTTAAAATCGGCTCCTCAATATTAGGGGTGCTCATTACTTTACCGTCAAGTAAAATCGCCAACTGCCGGTCGACGTGCTCCGAAGTTACTTTAGCGAATTTATCGGCGCCTTCGGAGGTAAACCGCAGATTGGGGACGGTCTGGCCTAAATTATCAAATCCCAAGAGGCTCTCTGACAGATCCGAACCTACCATTCTGGGTTCCTGTTCCAGCAACACCTGAGTTTCTTGCCACTTTTCATTCCGGTCCTTGAATCTGTAGTCCTTTAATTCATAACCTTCGGGAATCTCTCCCTTTAAGGCCCGCTCTATTCTCTCTTTATCGTTATCCACAACCTTAAACTCCAGTTTCCCCACTCTTCTTAAATCATCCACGGTTTTGCGGTCGATCTTACCGGGAATCTTAACCAGAATAGAATCTTTACCTTGAGGGACGACGGCAATCTCCTTAACCCCGGACTCGTCAATTCGATTCCGGATCTTCTCTACTGCCGCCGCAATGGCCCGGGGCACTTGTCCGGGAAGAATAGAAGAAGTGTCGGCTTTAAGCAGGATGTGGATGCCGCCCTTTAAATCCAGCCCTAAGTTGATTTTCTCCTTTAAAGGAAAAATATTAGCTAAGCTTAAAGCCAAGAGAATTAAAATAACCGCGATCCGTAATTTTAAATCGGCTTTCTTTATCATTGGCTGTTCAATGCGCCTTTTTGGTGTAAGCTATGGATGCTTTATCGATCTCGATTTTAGTATTTTCGTCAATTCTTAAGCCTAAAGTTTTATCTTTGACCTGAACGATGGTGCCGTGGACCCCCCCGGCAGTAACTACCTCGTCGTTTTTCTTTAAGCTACTGATCATGGCCTGATGCTGCTTCTGCTTCTTTTGCTGCGGGCGGATAATCAGAAAGTAAAAAACGGCGAAAAGAAAAATCAACGGTACCAGGTTAAACAGTCCGGGGTTAGCGTTAGATGGCATGTTATCCTCCTTTTGTTAGACAGAAAACAGAAAACAGAGTACAGAGAACAGAAGAGTATCCCTCATATATTTTCTGTTATCTGTTATCTCTACTCTGTACTCTCTTGTATCTCTTGAATAACGTGGCTACGGTCTCGGTAGGCTTTGCTCCCTTTTTGATCCAGGACTCGTATTTAACGCTGTCAAACTTCAAGAGCTTTCGCGAAGGGTCATAATAGCCGAGTTGGACTATGAATTTTGAATCTCGGGCCGTCCTTTTCTCGGTAACCACTATCTTGTAATGGTATCTCCTTTTGACCGACTTTCCCGGTTTCCTTAATCTGATCCTAACCATTTTTTACCTTTCCTTTCAGTAAGAATGTTTACTTATTCAATCTCCTCCGGATGCTCCTCACCCAGAATGAATTCCGGCTCGACCAGGGGCTTGTATGTCGGGATTAAAAATGTGGCCACTTCATAAACTCCCAGGAGGGTCCTGCCGGCAAAACAGGCAATGCCTTTTAAGGGGCCCCAGAATAATCCGGCGATATCCCCGCTGATCCCTTCGTTCTCCATCTTTACTTTAACCATTTGTTTGGGGATCTCTACGGCGCCTAAGGTTGCATTGACTACTCCTCTGGCCAGTTTACGCAAAGGATTATATTCCTGAGCATATAGAGGAATCAAAAACAGCTGTCCTACCACTAATAATAAGCATATCTTCTTTAACATACACCTCCCCCTCTTTTACGACTCACCGCTTCGGTTGAGCCAATCTTAACGCCAGCATCTGGGCCTTGGTCTTATTTACGGTCTCCTTATATTCATTTTCGGGCCGCGAATCGGCGACAATACCCGCTCCGGCCTGAATATAAGCCTTTCTTCCCTTAAAGACAATGGTCCTAATTATTATACAGGTATCTAAACTTTTTGTGAAGGAAAAATATCCCACCGAGCCGGCATAAATTCCCCGGCCTTCCGGCTCAAGTTCATTGATTATCTGCATGGCTCTGACCTTGGGGGCTCCGCTTACTGTCCCGGCCGGAAAACAGCTGATTAAAGCAGAAAAGATATCCTCTTTCTTGTTAAGCCCGGCCCTTACTTCACTGACAATATGCATTACATGCGAAAATCGCTCCACCCGCATAAAAACAGGGACGTTCACTGTGCCCTTGCGGGCAACCCGGCCTAAATCATTGCGGGCTAAATCAACCAGCATAATATGCTCGGCCCTCTCCTTGGGGTCATTTAAAAGCGATTTTTCCAGCTTAGCGTCCTGGCTTTCGTCCTTTCCTCTCTTCCGGGTACCGGCTATGGGGTGCGTGCAAAGCTGGCCCCGCTCGCACCTTAAAAGCATCTCCGGAGAAGAACCGGCTATCTTTATGCTGCCCAAGTTTAAATAAAACATGTAAGGCGAAGGGTTAAGAATCCGTAAATAACGGTAGACCGCAAAGGGATCTCCGTAAAAGGAAGCCGAAAATCTCTGGGAAAGTACCGTCTGGATTATCTCGCCCTCCTTTATATACTTCTTGGCTTTTTTCACTGCGGCCGTAAAGTCCTTCTTCTTAAAATTAGAC
Source organism: uncultured Planctomycetia bacterium (assembly GCA_964420965.1). Taxonomy (GTDB): domain Bacteria; phylum Omnitrophota; class Gorgyraeia; order Duberdicusellales; family 4484-171; genus CAYQUQ01. The sequence continues at coordinate 23,432 of CAYQUQ010000014.1, forward strand.
CTGGCCGTAAGTTTTCGCGCAGCGAAGGACAAATCCGGTAATTCGCAGGGGACGACAATCTTCTTATAAACTCTCTCCAGGAGCTTTTTTTCTTTGCTGTAAACTTTATTTAAATCGGCTTTACTTTTCAGCAAAACAAAAGACAAAACTTCGACCTGCATTTTTAAATGGTCAAAAATAATCAAGAATTTAGGCAGCATAAAATAAGAATCAAAACTACCCAGGGAATTAGCTTTTCTTTTTCCCACCGGCTCATAAAACCGGACCGTATCATAGCCAACGTAGCCCACAAATCCCCCGAAAAAGCGTAAATTCTCCTTGGGAGCAACCTTAAATCCGGACATTATTTTCTTTAACTCCGTCAGGGGGTCGGTTTGAGTTTGGAAAACTCGTGCCCGGCCCTGCTTAACGTAAATGCGCTTTCCCCTGCTTTTAAAGGTACTGATGGGCATGAATCCCAGGAAAGAAAAGCGGCAGATCTTCTCTTCCCCCTCCACCGATTCCAAAAGAAAATTTTCCCCCGGCATTCGCCTGGCCAGGCCGTAGTAAATTGACAGCGGCGTAAGCCAATCCGAGAAAAAACGGCAGGAAAGAACGATCAGGTTATTCTTTCGGGCTAATTTTTTAAACTGTGGTAAAGAAGGATTTATATTCATCTTTTTTGTGGGGACGGTTCTCTACTTAAAGTGCGCTTTTGTGGTGGAGAACCGTCCCCTATATTTTCCGGTAGAAACAGCTCCGGTTACCGGTATGACAGGCTACGCCTTTTTGGGCAACTGCCACTAAAAGCGTGTCTTTATCGCAATCGTAATATATCCTTTTAACTTTCTGGACATTTCCGCTGGTTTCGCCTTTGCGCCACAAAACCTTTCGGGAACGGGAATAGAAACAGGTCCGTTTTTCTTTTAAGGTTACTCTTAAAGCTTCCCGGTTCATATAAGCGACCATCAGCACCTCTTTAGTCTTCGCCTCCTGGACTATTACCGGAATAAGCCCCTTCTTGTCAAACTTTAACTTTGGAAACTTTATGGCCTTTCTTTTACGGGCGACCCGGCGGGTCGCCCCTACTTTATTTTTTCGTTTTTTCATATCCTCACCTTTATTCCGTTTTTCCTTAGGTAATCCTTTATGGCTTTGATTTTTATTTCGCGGTAGTGAAATATCGAAGCGGCTAAAGCGGCTGTAGCCTTGGTTTTCTTAAAAACATCCCGGAAATGGGAGATCTTTCCCGCACCTCCGGAGGCAATCACCGGAATATTTACCGCCTCTGATATGGCTTTGGTCAAATCAAGATCAAACCCGGCTTTAGTTCCGTCACAATCCATGCTGGTGAGGAGAATCTCTCCGGCCCCTAATTTTTCCACTTTTCTGGCCCATTGAACTGCATCCCGACCGGTAGGGGTTCTACCTCCGTTGATGTAGACTTCCCACTTTTTCGTCGCTCGTCGCTTGTCGCTCGTCGCTAGTTTGGCGTCAATTGCGACAACGATGCATTGGCTGCCGAATACTCGACTGGCTTCACTTATAAGCCGGGGGTTTTTAACGGCGGCGGTATTAAGAGAAACCTTTTCCGCTCCCGCTAAAAGAAGCTGACGGATATCCTTGGCAGTCCGGACTCCTCCGCCGACTGTGAACGGCATAAATACAACCTCAGCTACTTTGCGGACCAGATCGACGGTCGTCGCCCGCCTTTCGTAACTGGCGGTGATATCCAGAAAAACGAGCTCGTCCGCCCCCTCTTTCTGGTAAACAGAGGCGTTCTCCACGGGGTCGCCGGCATCCCTTAAGTTGATAAAATTTACCCCTTTTACCACCCGACCCCTATCAACGTCCAGACACGGTACGATTCTTTTTGCCAGCATAGCTGCCCCGGATAATCCGAATTACCTCTACTCCTAATATATAACGGCATAAATTATACCACAACTGCTTAAAAATCCAAATAAATCGAAAAATCCTTTAAAAAGCTCAATCCGGAAACGATAACCTTTAGCGCCGGGAAACAAATATTTTGATTTTTACCGCTAAAAAAGTATAATGAACGCAAAAGGCCCGGCGGGCGATCCCGATGCGTACAAAAAAAGCATATCTACTGGCTTTATCCCTCCTTACTTTTTTAGCCCTTTCTTCTAAATCCCAGGCTGAAAATAACGGGCGCTTGCGTTTTGCGGTTATGGGCTGCATGCACACCGGCATTTGCGACTTCGCGGATTACGAATTCGCGGTTAAAAAAATAAAGAGCTACCATCCTGATTTCGTGCTTTTTCTGGGAAGCATGGTGGATACCGTGGGCGAAAAAGCCGGTAAAAAAATTAATGCCTATAATACAAGGAAGGCGCTGGAAAAAAATTTAAAACTATCATCTGCGGAGGTAGAATCATTATGGCGGAAGTTCGACAAAATAACCGCTGCTTTGGGTGTACCGGTCTACGATGTTCCCAGCGAAAGATCACTACCCGCGAACAATGTCGCCATAACCGAAAAAAGCTTTCTTAAAAGGTATAAAAACCGCTTTTACTCTTTCGAGTATAAAAATAATCTCTTCATCTGCCTTGATTCGGAAGCGCACAACCGGATTGACCAGAAAGAACGCGGCTCAATCGACGGCGAACAGCTGCGCTTTCTAAAAAACGCTCTCGTCGATACGTCGAAATACGGTAATGTTTTCATCGCCATGCATAAATCGGCCTGGCACCCCCTGCTTAAGAAAAATAATAACTGGCTTAAAGATATCCACCCTATAATCAATAAAAAAGTTAAGTATGTATTTGGCGCCTGCCTGCACGCCCTCGACTTAAAGAAAATCGGCGAAGTCAATTATATAACTTCGGGCGCTGCCCCCTGCTGGCCGAATTCCCGGTTGAAGCCGGCCCTGTTTCACTTTCTCATGGTCGAGGTCGCGGGCGAAGAAATTTCGGTCACTGTTGTACCCCTTAAGCCGGCCCCGATTGAAAATATACTCAGTGTCCAAAAAGAAAATGAAGGCCACCGGGCCGAATACCTGCAGCGGTTAACCCGGCCGGAACGGGCCAGGATTTTACAAACCGCGCAAGTGGTTAAAACCCTGAAAGTTAAACCGGGAATGAATATCCTGGATATCGGCGCCGGCGCGGGAGTGTTTGCCTTTCCCTTTGCTGAAGCCTTAAAGGGTACGGGGAGGGTCTTTGCCACGGACATCGACCGGGAGCTGATTGAATATATGGATAAAAAAAGAGAAGAAACCGGTTATCAGAATGTCTTCCCGGTAGCCGTGCGCCGCGAGGGAGTAGACCCTTTCTACCAACAGCACTCTTTTGACATTATTTTTTTATCCAATGTCTATGAGCTCCTCCGGGACCGCGAAAACTATTTCCGACAGTTGCGCCCTTCACTTGCCGAGGAGAACGGACGTCTGTACATATTCTATTTCCGGCATGATTCGGACTTTAATCAAGTTGAATTTGACGATTTTAAAAAAGTAGTCCGGATTCTAGCCTCAAAAGGCGAAACCTTTCCCGTTTTTCAAAGGCTGGACCAAAAAACTAAAGAATTCATCCGGGGGTGGGATAATGACCCCGTTCCGGCCGTAATCCAAGGGGGTATTATCGAAAATTTGAATAAAATGCTTTCCGACCGGACATTACTTAATGACTTAAAGAACCGCTTCTCTAGCTCCACAGCGGTAAAACTTATACACCCTCTCGATCTGCGGCTGGCCAACTGGCTGATTGCGCGCCTGGACCAAAACGGAGCCTTTGAAACAACCCAAATAGAGCTTTCGGCTTTAGATAAAAAACGCCTGCGCCGGCTGAACCGGATGATCCTAGCTCAAATTTTTAAAAATTACAAACTCTATGAACGGCTAAAAGTGGATATTCCTATTTATGTGGAAACGGATAGAATCGTATCGACCCTGGAAAAAGCCGGCTATGAATTTATCCGTAAACACGGCTCTTTTAATTTCTACGACCTCTTGGAATTTAAAAGAAAATACTGATCCTAAGATTCGTTTAGCTCACCGCAAGCCCGAAAATATCATCCCCACCCCGGCTACGGCAATTATTGAACCGATTACGGCCCGGGAAGAAATCTTTTCTTTTAAAAAGAAAAAAGAGAGCGGTAAAATAAACAAAGGGCTGGTGGCATTCAAAGTTGTGGCTATCGAGGCGTCGATATACTTAAGGGCCAGCAGGCAAAACCAGGTTCCTAAAAACGTACCGGTAAAGGCGGCGAGGAATAATTTTTTTAATAAAAGCGGCTGGGCTAAAGGCTTAAGCCACTTCTTCATTTTAAAACCGTTAAGCCCCACCACCGCAAGCCCGCCTAATCCCCAAACTTGACGGATTAATGCGGCCCGCAATGCGGAAGTCGAAGCAATGACCACTTTGGAAAATATAACCCCTACCGCACAGCAGATTATGGTTAAAATGCCGTATTTAATGCCGGCTCTCCAGGCCGGCAGGCGGTGATTTCCGGGAACCTGTTCCCAGACTACCCAGATCACCCCGGCCAGGGTAAAGAAAATTCCCAACCAGTTCACAAAACACAGACGCTCGTGCAGGAATAAAACCGCCAAAAGAATAGTGGCCACCGGGATAAGCGTAGTCAGCATCAAGGCCAGTCTCGGACCCAGCCGGACCAGAGACATGAGAAAAAATGTATCTCCGAAAGTTATGCTCAATAATCCGCTGATTCCCAAAAACAAAAAGGTACGATTATCCACCGGGCTCTTATCGGATAACGCTACTAGCAGGCCGAAGAAAACAACCGCGATTGCCCCCTTTCCGAGATTAATTCCCCAGGGAGAAACCCGGTCGCCTAATTTCCGGTAGATAATAGCCGCCACCGCCCAGGTCAGTGCGGAGGTTAAAGCAAATAAGCCCCCCCATGTTTTATCAACTGAAAAAATATCCATAGATTTAAATCTTCGGCTAAACAAATCTATTTTAATGACAGATTAAGCTATGGTCAACATCCAAAAATTAATTCGGCCGATTTAAAACAGGGTGTTAACAAAAATGCTCCTCCGGCACTCCTGAAAATATGCTATAATAACGTTATGGCGAAACTCCTCCTGAGCTTAATCCTGATTATTTTACTGTCCGGATGCGGCGCTAAAAAAAGCAGCTATTACTCCCAATACGTAAGAGAAGTAAAGGGTTTCTACAAAGAAGGTAAAATCAGTAAGGTTCAATATAAAAAAATGCGCCGCCGGGCAAAGGCCAAGCAGCGATTAGACAAGTCCCGGGGACAAAAAAAATAATTTTTTCCTCTCTCTCCGGGAAACCTCCCCCCCCACAAAAAATTATCCTTTACCGTAAACGCTTTTTCTTCCGGCTGTTTTTAAAACGCTTTCAAAATACACCCCGTTTACCCTTGTAATGCAGCCTCGACGTGTTGTATAAATAAAGTGGAGGGACTCCACCAGCCACGGGAGAGGTCCTCATGCAGATATAAGGGGCTTAAAAAAAGCCCCTTATTTTTTTATCTCCCCTTTAAAAAAGAGATAATTGCGTTATAATGAAATAAGAAAGCTAACGGTTGTGGCGGGAAAAAGGCAAATCTACCTCTCCCGTGGTTGGTGGAGTTAGCCTCCTGCCGCAACCGGATAGTAAACTCCCTCCCACCTTTACAATATTTTAAATAATAGTTAGATAAGATTGGTATTAGCGAAGTAGAACCTGTTCCTACGAAGCCCGCCAAACCGTTTAACTCATATTCCAAGGGCGAAGTAGAACAGCCCCAGCCGGATTCGAACCGGCGTCTTATGGCTGAGAACCATATGTCCTGGGCCGGACTAGACGATGGGGCCACATTAATAGTTTAAGGAAAAGATGGCCGGACTTCCCGCCTGCCTCCGCCTTCGGCGGACTCTGCGGGATTCCGCCGAGGACGAAGTCCGCAGGCGGAAAGACGATGGGGCCACATTCTATATTATATAATCAAATTTGCCCGTTCCCTAAGCAATTTTTTAAAAGCATTACCGCCTTTATAGGATTTAACTTGCCTTTCTCTTTTTACCGCTTCCACACGAGTAGAAAATATCTCACTATACACTAGATGATAATTGCCGAAATGTGTAACCGATCGCTTTTTACTACGGTTATGTTCAGCCAATCTTCTTTTAATACTGTTAGTCGTTCCAACATAAAGACGTTTATTAGTATCATTGCGCAATATATACATATACCACATCACTCAAATAACTGCTGGCCGGACTTCCCGCATGCGTCCGCCTTCGGCGGACTCTGCGGGATTCCGCCGAGGACGAAGTCCGCAGGCGGAAAGACGATGGGGCCAATTTTTAAACAAGAATAGGTACGGGTAGGAAAACGGCGCGGCCGCCCTTAATACACGACCCTCTGGCTTTTTCTTGTGGGTAAAGGCAAAAAATAGCCCGCGTTTAGATTGCCCTCATTCCCCCAATATTTATGGTACAGCGCCTCCGGAACTTTTGCCTTCTTGGGCACATATTTCTTCTTAAGGTACAAATCAGATACAATCTTCTTAGGTATGTGCCGCTTTATTTTCTTATACTTATAATCAATTTTATCCAAAAGTACGGTATCGTTTCGGGCATGAGCCATTTTTCGGGCCCGGAGCAAAAACTTCTTGGCCGCTTTGATTTCGCCCATATCACTATAGACCAGACCCATGTGATAAAAAATTCCGGGATCTTCCTTATCTATCTCTAAGGCTTTTTTAAGAATATTGGAAGCCTCTTTATATTTTTCCTGCTCGCGATAGGCCCGGCTTAACAGTATATGCGCTTTCAGATTATCCGGGTCCAGAGAAATGATTTCATTTAAGTAGCGAACGGCGTTGTGATAAGCCCTAAGGCGCAGATAGACCAGAGCCGCTTCATAATACGCCTCGATATTCTTCGGATCCAGGTAAATACTTTCTTTAAAAAGTACCAGGGCCTTATCGGTATTACCGTCGATAAAAGCCTCTTTAGCTTCTTCGAGAAAAGCTTTTGACAGCAAAGGGTTATCCAGGGTGTATTCCTTCTTTAAATCCAGCAAAGACTGTTTAGCCAGTTTGCTATATTTAAATTTAGCTTCCTCGTCAAACACGTATTTAGCCAAAAAGATATTTATAAAAGCCGCCTCCGGCCGGCCGTCTCCCTCGCAGCTTAAACCTAAACAATACAGGGCTTCTCCGAAATCCGGATATACCCGGACGGCCTCCTGAAAAGATTTGGTGGCGTTGGTATGATCACCCTTCAGAAAGAAACAGCGTCCCAGGTTATAAAAAAGTATTTCCCGCTGATAGTAATCCTCCTTGGATAATTTCGCGGCATTCTCCAGAAACTTCAGGGCGTTTTCCAAATCGTTTTCGCTGATATGAACTACGGCTAAATTTATATAAGCATCGGGGATATCGGGAAATATGTTGATCGCGGCCCAGAATAATTTTTTGGCTTCCCTTTCTAGTCCCATCCCGAAATAACGGTTACCTTCATCGATATTCTTTTTATAGCGGCTTTTTAGTAAATCAACCTCGGGAGGCTCTTTATCCACGGCGTAAAAAGGAGGTTCGCTCACTTTTTCGGCGCAAAGCGCGGCCTTAAAGCATGCGAAGGTCGAAAGAAACACCAAAGCCATCTTGAAAATAAGTAGGGTTTTATTCTTCATGCCTAAATTATATATTAATTTTTGCCCGGAGTCAACGGTAGTTCTACACTTAATCCGTCATAGGCAAATTTGATATCCATTCCCAGTTCCTGGCGAATCTTTCCCTCTAAAGGAAAAAGCTTCTGTTTAATCATGCTCATGCCAAAATGGGTAAAAATTGCTTTTTGCGGCTTTATTGCCTTCACGATTCGCAGCGCTTCTTCCAGGCAGAGATGTTGGGCGCTCTCCCTTTTTTGATAAAAAATTACGTTCACCACCAACAGCGTAGAACCCTTATAGATATCAATCAAATCATCAAAAAACTCTGTGTCGGCGATAAGGGAAACGATATTGCCGGCAATAAAGAATTTCAAGCCATAGGTCTCAACGGGATGACGGTTTCTTACGGGGACTTCGAATTTAATATCACCCACAGAGAATTTTCCCTTTTTCAATAAAGTTACCTTCTCCGGGTGACTCTTAAGATAAGAGAAAACTACACCGTCCTCCCCCAGGGCGTCGGAAGGAACAAACAAGGTTCCTCTCTTCCTAAACCCCCCCTCGGTCATAGCCTCAATCATAACGTTCGCGTCGCCGGAATGATCCAGGTGTTTATGGGTCAGGATTATGGCGTCTAAATTTGTCGGGTCTATTTTGGGCCTGGAGGAATTACATTTAACTATCGAACCGGGGCCGGGATCAATAATAATGTTAGTGGATTTAAATGCAAGCCAGAGGCCTGCGGAAGACCGCAGCTGACGCATCATCACAAAACGCGCCCCGGCAGTGCCTAGGAACTTTATAAACCCCATGTGAAATTATGTTAATGGAAGCTGATATCCGCTTCTATTCTTTGAGCCATATCTTACGTAGTTCTTCGGTAATTTCCCTCTGTACGCTGTAGTCTATCTCTTTGGCTTCGTTGATTTCCTTTTTTCTCTTTTTCTTTATAAAATCGGCGGTGCGGCAGATCTTAGCGCCGGCGGCGCGTGCGGCATCCCTAATTTCCCGGTCATCACTGACCACAACTACCTGGCTTCTATTTTTTATTTTTTCCAGCCTTTTTTTGATTACTTCGTCGGCGCTTCTATCGCCGCTGAACAAAACTTCAACCCCCCTGCTTCGGGCCGCCTCGGGATCTGCTTTCCCGTCAAAAGCGATTATAACCTTATTATTCCTGCTTCCGGTCAATCGGTTCTTATTTATGTAATGAATTAAATCGCGCTGGGGAAAACTTGAACTTTTTAAACTAGCGATTTTGTGAACGAGATTGAATCCATCGATGATAAACAGTAACATAAAGAATTCCTCCAAAAATACTTATGCCGATAATAAAAATCAAGTTAAAAAGCGATATTCCCAAACCGATACTCTTATCTATGCCGACGAGAGAGAAAAAATAAACCGCTGCGGCTTCGCGGGTTCCGGCTCCGGCAATAGTTATCGGGATAAGAGCGATAGCCATGATAATCGGGATGAGGATTAAGAAAATTACGAAAGAAAGATCGACATTGAAGGCCCGGGAAGCGACAAAGAACCCAAAGGGGGTAAGTATCTGAATGGGAAACGAAAAAAGAAAGCTTTTAAAAAATAAGCGCGGGTTTTTCTTGAAAAAATAAAGCTGATCGTGAAAAGCAATAAGTTTATCCTCCACCAGCGGAGCTTTTTTGAACACCTTCATGAAAAACAAAAAAACCCTTTTGCTGAAAATGATCAGGGAAGAGATTAAGACCGCCGCGCAAAGAAAAGAAAGGGCGAAGATTACGGACTTCTCCCTTAAAATGTTCCTGCCGGCGATAAAAGCGATACACCCCACTAAAGTAAGGGCCGTGCCGCCGCTGTAGCGGTCCATAAGCACGGAGGACGCAACCTTCTTGGCGTATCCGTGGCGATAAGAAATCGTAAATCC
>CAYQUQ010000015.1:0-32680 GCA_964420965.1 uncultured Planctomycetia bacterium
GGCGGTATCGCACATCGTGGCCTTAAGGGAAGCGATAAATTTAATAAATAAGGAAGGTCTAGAGTCGCGATGGGCGCGATTCGACAAAATGGCCCAGGCCGCCCGGCAGGCCGCGAAATCTTTGGGCTTAGGGCTTTTCTCCCAGCGTCCTTCAGCCTCGGTCACGGCGATCTGTGCACCCCAGGGGATTAAGTCCACGGATCTGGTAAAAAAGTTACGTCAAGAGTACGGTTTAAGTATTGCCGGCGGCCAGGCCCAGGCTAAAGATAAGATTTTTCGTATCGCCCATATGGGCTGGATAAATGAACAGGATTTGATTACTTGTTTTTCACTTTTAGAGAAGGTGCTTAAAGAGCTGGGTTATACTTTTAGTCCCGGTGCATCTTTAGCGCGTCTGGAGGAGGTTTTGCATGGCTAAGATTATCGTTTCCGACAAATTATCGCCGGAAGGTGTAAAAATACTGGAGGAATCCGGTTTTGCCGTTGATTGTAAGTTTGGTATAAGCCCCGATGAACTTAAACAGATTATCGGTGAATACCAGGGAATAGTGATCCGCAGCGGTACAAAATTAACCCGCGATATTATCGAGAAAGCCGATAATTTAAAAGTTATCGGCCGAGCCGGGGTCGGCGTGGATAATGTCGATTTGGAAGCCGCTACCAAGAAGGGAGTAATCGTGATGAACGCTCCCGGCGGGAATACCATATCTACTTGCGAACAGACTTTCGCCCTGATACTTTCGGCGGCCAGGAACATTCCCTTTGCCCATGCCTCTTTAAAAAATAAAAAATGGGAAAGGTCTAAATTCAAGGGGACGGAACTGTACGCAAAGACCATGGGGGTTGTGGGGCTGGGTCGGATCGGAAAAGAAGTCGTCAAGAGGGCTATCGCTTTCGGGATGGCGGTTTTAGTTTACGACCCTTTTGTTTCCCAGGATATTGCCGAAAAAACCGGGGTGGAGCTGGTTGATCTGGAAAGTCTATTAAGAAAGGCCGATTTTATTACGGTGCATACTCCGCTTACCGAAGATACAAAAAACTTAATTTCCCATGAACAGTTTTCCCTGATGAAGCCGAAAGCTTTCTTAGTTAATTGCGCCCGGGGAGGGATCATTGATGAAGAGGCTTTATATACGGTACTTAAGGAGAAGAAAATCGGCGGGGCCGCCTTGGATGTTTTTTCCCAGGAGCCGCCTCTGGAATCAAAGCTTTTGGAATTAGACAATTTGATCGTCAGCCCCCATCTGGGCGCTTCTACCGAGGAGGCCCAGATAAATGTGGCCATCGAGGTAGCGCACTGCGTCAAAGACGCCCTTTTGGGTAGAGCCATCCGAAACGCCGTTAATTACGTCCAGCTCGACCCCGAAGCCTACCGGGTTATCGAGCCCTACTTTAAGCTGGCCGAAAAGATGGGTAAGTTCATCGCGCAGCTCGCGGAGGGGGGCTTAAAAGAGATCCGGATATCCTACTTAGGAGAGATTTCCGCCTATAAAGTCGATGTTTTGGGTTCGGCTTTTGTGCGCGGATTCTTTTCCCGGCAATTGGAAGAAGATATAAATTACATCAACGCTTTGGAGCTGGCTAAGGAAAGGGGAGTCAAGGTAGAGCAGATAAAGATCAGGGAAGAGGAGGAGTTCGTTAACTCCATCAAGGCGAAGATCATTACCGATAAAGAGGAGCGCCTTTTAGAAGGCACGCTTTTTGCCAACAAAGAAGCCCGGTTTGTAAAAATGGACGATGTTTATTTCGAGGTTGCTCCCTCGGAGTACATGCTGGTGATTAACAACGAGGATAAGCCCGGAGTCATCGGCTTCCTGGGAACGACTTTAGGCTCGCATAATATAAATATTTCCGATATGAGTTTAGGCCGGCGCTCGGCGCAGGGAGCGGCTTTAACCGTACTCAGTTTAGATAGCCCGTTAACCGATGAAATTATAAGTCAAATTCGTTCAAACCCGCATATAATTTCACTGAAGACGGTAAAGCTGTAATATTTATTAAGTAAGCATGAACAGTGTCGTTGTAGGATTACAGTGGGGGGATGAAGGCAAGGGTAAGGTTATCGATTATCTTTGTAAAAACAGCGATATAATTGTCCGCTTTCAGGGCGGAAATAACGCCGGGCATACGGTAGTGGTAAAGAGAAAGAAATTCGTTTTTCACCTTATTCCTTCCGGTATTCTGCGCCGGTCAAAAATTTGCGCCATCGGCAGCGGCGTAGTTATCGACCCAAAAGTCTTGATTGCGGAAATTAACTTTTTGCAGTCGCAAGGCGTCTCGATCGGGCCCCACAATTTAAAAATTTCCGCTTTTTGCCATGTTATTTTTCCCTATCATCAGATGCTGGATACCTTAAAAGAAAAGGGCCGGATTCAGAAGATCGGTACCACCAAGCGCGGTATCGGCCCCTGTTATGCCGATAAAGTTTCGCGATCCGGAATACGGATGATCGACCTGGCAGATAGAAAAGTTTTTTCGCGTAAACTCCAGAGCAGTTTAGACCAGAAGAATATTATTTTCAAAAAGGTGTACGGATTTAAAGGTTTTTCTTTCCCGGCCATGTATGCCGAATATAAACAATACGCCCGGATTCTTAAACCTTATGTCTGCGATTTAACCGGCTATTTCCAGAAGGCGCGCAACAAAAAATTTCTATTCGAAGGCGCCCAGGGAACTTTCCTGGATATCGATTTCGGGACTTACCCTTTCGTGACTTCCTCTTCGGTGGTGTCCGCCAACGCCCTCTTGGGGTCCGGCCTTAACTTTGCGCCGCTCAATGAGGTTTTGGGGGTGGCTAAGGCCTATACCACCCGCGTCGGGGAAGGCCCTTTCCCCACTGAGCTCGGGGGTAATTTTTTAGCTTATTTTCGCCACCGCGGCGTTGAATTCGGAGCGACTACCGGCCGGCCGCGAAGATGCGGCTGGCTGGATCTGATGTTATTGAAGCGGTCTGTCTTGATCAATAAGATTACCGATTTGATTATTACCAAGCTGGATGTATTAGACGGGCTGGATAAAGTAAAGGTTTGCACGGGTTATAAGCAGAACGGTAAACTTTTAAAAAGCTTTCCCTTATGCTTGACCGGGGTAACCGCAGCCTATAAAGAATTTAAAGGCTGGGGGAGCGCGACCAGCGCGGCAAGAAAGTTTTCCGCGTTACCCCGGGAAGCTCAAGAGTATATAAAGTTTATCGAAGGTTTTTTGAGTGTAAGGGTAAAGTTTATTTCGGTCGGCGAAAAAAGAGAAGCGATGCTTAAGCGCTAAGGGAAAGGAGTAAACATGAATCCTATTTTACTGGTTTTCTTCGGGTCGTTTCTGGCCTTAAGCTTTTGTGGTTACCTTATCCGCTGGATTCTTAAACAGCCTGAAGGGACTCCGGAAATGCAGAAGATATCCCGCTATATCCTGGAGGGCGCACGCGGCTACCTGAGACAGCAGTATAAAGTTGTGGCCATTTTTTTCGTGGCCGTATTCGTTGTTCTGCTGATTATGGCCCTGAAAGGATTCCTGGTCATATTCGTTCCTTTCGCTTTTTTAACCGGCGGGCTTTTTTCCGGCTTTTGCGGCTGGCTGGGTATGTACGTGGCTACCAAATCTAATGCCCGCACCACGGCCGCGGCCCGTAAAAGTCTAAACAGCGGCCTGAGGGTCGCTTTTAGCGGCGGGACCGTGATGGGACTTATGGTGGTCGGTTTAGGGTTGTTGGAGATGGCCGCCTGGTTTGTAATCCTGAAGTGGTATTATAACCATAATCCTTTACCGCAGGGGAGCGACCTTTTGACGGCGATTACTTCCACCATGCTTTGTTTTGGGATGGGAGCATCGAGTTACGCCCTTTTTGCCCGTTTAGGCGGCGGTATCTATACCAAAGCCGCCGATGTGGGGGCGGATTTAGTGGGTAAGGTCGAAGCCGGAATTCCCGAGGACGATCCCCGCAATCCGGCGGTTATTGCCGATCAAGTTGGCGATAACGTCGGGGATGTCGCCGGTATGGGGGCGGATTTATATGAATCCTACGTTGACTCGATCGTGGCCACTATGGCTTTGGCGGCTGCCGCCGGGTTAGAATTGAGAGGGGTGATTACCCCCATGCTGATGGCCGCCTGCGGAGTGGTGGCTTCTTTAATTGGATTTTTCTTTGTCCGGACCAAAGAGGACGCGACTCAAAAAGATCTTCTGCGCGCTTTGCGTAAAGGGGTTTGGACCGCAGCCGGTCTAGTAGTTGTATTTTCTTTTTTAATTGTCCGGCACGTATTAGGCGCGAATTACATGGGGGTTTTCGGCTCGGTGGTAGTCGGGCTTCTGGCCGGAGTCATAATCGGCCAGTTTACCGAGTTCTTTACCTCGGCCGGATATAAGCCGACCCGGGACCTGGCTCAGTCGGCAAAGACCGGTCCGGCTACTTTGATTATCGAAGGAATAGCTTTAGGTATGCTTTCTCCCGCCGGCGCCGTGATTACTGTGGGCGCGGCCATATTAGGCAGTTTCGCCTTGAGCGGAGGATTTAGCGATTTTGGCCTGGGTCTTTACGGGGTAGGTATTTCGGCGGTGGGTATGCTATCGACTCTGGGCATTACTCTTTCTACCGATGCCTATGGGCCGATAGCCGACAATGCCGGAGGAGTGGCCGAGATGGCTAAGCTGGGACCTGAGGTCCGCAAAAGAACCGACAGCCTGGATTCGTTAGGCAATACCACCGCGGCTACCGGCAAAGGGTTTGCTATCGGCTCCGCGGCCTTAACGGCTTTAGCTTTGATCGTGGCTTACAAGGACCACGTGGTCCATGAAGCCATACGTTTAGGGATTGAAGTAGATATGGAGATCAGCCTGTTTGATCCCAATGTTATTGTCGGGCTGTTTATCGGAGCGATGATGCCTTTCGTTTTTTGTTCTCTGAGCCTGCGTGCGGTCGGTCGCACCGCCGCTTCCATTATCGAAGAAGTAAGGCGTCAATTTCGGGAAATTAAAGGGCTTTTAGAAGGCAAGGCTACGGCTGATTACTCCCGGTGCGTAGCCTTAACCACCAAGGCGGCCCAGAGAGAAATGGTTATCCCGTCCCTGATGGCGATTGTCACCCCGGTAGTGACCGGAATTTTTTTAGGGATAAGGGGAGAAGTCGGCCTTTTGGTCGGCGCTTTAGCTTCGGGGTTTGTGCTCGCGGTGATGATGGCTAACTCCGGAGGCTCCTGGGATAATGCCAAAAAGTATATTGAGGAGGGTAATCTGGGCGGAAAAGGTTCAGCGCCACACAAGGCAGCGGTTTGCGGCGATACGGTCGGCGACCCGTTCAAGGATACGGCCGGTCCCTCTTTGAACATCTTAATTAAACTGATGTCCATGGTCTCGATAGTGTTCAGCGGGCTGATTATTACTTACACCTTGTTTAAGTAATTAAATTACGGTAATAACCGGGTAAATTTTCTGGTTGGCACCCCATCAAATTATGTTGATGGGGCAGTTTTTTTGATATTCTTAAGGAGCGTATGAACCATAACATAAAAGGCGTAAATTTAGGGAGCTGGCTTCTGATGGAAGGGTATATTCTCGGCGGCCGCAATATTGCCGAGAGTGCATTTAAAGATAATTTTAGAAAAATCCACGGCCGTAAGGAGCTGCAGAATTTTGAGAGACTTTTCAGAGCTAATTTTATCGGTGAGGCTGATTTTAAGAACATTGCCGCGCTGGGGGCCAATGCGGTAAGAATACCTTTTAATTATCGCTTGATCGAAAAGAAGGCCGGTTTTTACCCCCGGGAAGGCTTTTCTTTCTTGGATAAGGCTTTTTCCTGGGCTGAAAAATACAAGTTGGGGATAATCCTTGATTTGCACGCCGCCCCCGGGGCCCAAAATTGCGACTGGCATGCCGACAGCAAAGGAAGAGCGCTTTTATGGGAAAGCAAGAATTGCCAGGATCGAACATTCGCGCTCTGGGAGAAGGTCGCCGATCGATATAAAGACGAACCCGCGCTCATCGGCTATGATGTTTTAAACGAGCCGGTTTTAGGAAATAAAAGCACCAGAATCTTAAAGGCCTTTTACCGGAAGCTCATAAGGCGCATCCGGAGCGTAGATAAAAAAAATATAATTTTCCTGGAGGGGGACATCTGGGCTCAGCGGATCGATTTCCTGCCGGATTTAATCGCGGACAATATTTGGATCAGCATTCACGCCTATCTACCTTTGAATTACGTTTTAAACTTTACTCCCTTTTATAAATTTCCGGGAAAAATCGACGGCGTCTTCTGGAATAAAGATACGCTCTGCCGGCATTTCCGGTCTTATTTTAATTTTTCCCGGAAATATAAGGTTAAGATTTTCGTCGGCGAGTTCGGGATTAATTGGCGCGGCGGCTTCTGGGGCGAACTTAAATGGCTGGAGGCAGTTTTGTCCGCTTTCGAGGCTTTCGGATTCTCCTACACCTACTGGACTTATAAGGCTATGGCCGGACATGTATTTCCCGACGGCCTTTACCAGCATATTGCTAACTCCAAATATATAAACCGCGAGGGCCCCCTGCAGGGATACGATACCTATATAAAATTTTGGGCCCGGGAGAAAAAAGCAATAGCAGATTTCTGGCGGACCGATAAATTTAGCCCCAATGAAGAATTAATCACAACGCTCGGGAAATATTTTAAAGGAAAGAAATGATCGTACCGGCATTACTTACCAGCGACAGGAGAGAGTTTACGGATATGATCAAGACCTGCGCGGAATTTACCGATTACGTCCAGATTGATATTATGGACGGAGAGTTTGTGCCTTCGAAAAGCATCGGTATCGTTGATCTGGAAGGGTTTAAAGCCCCGTTGCGGTGCGAAGCCCACCTTATGGTTTTAGACCCTGTAGCCTGGATCAAACCGTTTAAAAACATCGGCGCCGAGAGGATCGTTTATCATTTTGAAAGCAGCAAGAACCACCTTGAAGTTATCAGTAAAATCCGGGAATCCGGACTGGGGGCGGGGATCGCCATCAATCCCCCAACTTCCATCGCTGAATTCGAATTTTTAGCGGAAGAAGTTGATACCGTACTTTTCATGTCTGTTAATCCCGGATTTTACGGCTCGGCATTCATGCCCGAAGTTTTAGCCAAAATCAGGGCCTTTAAGGATAAATATCCGCAAAAAGAGGCCGGCATCGACGGAGGGATAAAACTGGATAAAATGATTGCGGTAAAGAAAACGGGCCTCGACTATATCTGCGTGGGAAGCGCTATCTTAAAGAGCAATAACCCCGGGCAGGCCTACCGGAATTTTTTGAATTTATTTCATGAGTAAAATTATCCGAGCATCCCTTTTTATAATTCTGATCTTAATCCCGATCATATTTTACAATTCTTTGAATAAAAGAAGAGACGGCCATTCTTCAGGCACGCCATTTGCCCCGGCGACGAAAAAGACAGGTCAGCCTTCGGTAGCTTTGATTTTCGACGATCTGGGAGAAAGCCTTTCGGATTTAAAGGAGTTGTATTCCCTGAAAATACCGCTGACCGTTTCGGTTATCCCCAATTTAAAGTTTTCCAAAAATATCGCCCATATTGCTTCGCGCTGTGGATTTTCGGTTTTTATTCATCTTCCCATGGAGCCCCGAGAGGAGCACAAATACCGGACCAATAAATACCGGTTCTTAAGCGGCAGCCTAAGCCGCCGGGAAAACGAATCCCTCTTACGCGGTTATCTTAATTCGATACGCATTGCCATCGGCGTTAATAACCACATGGGTTCCAAGGCCACGGAAGACCCGACCTTGATGCGGATTGTAGTGAAGGCTTTAAAGAATAAAGGTTTAATCTTTGTGGATAGCGTAACCTCACTTAATTCCGTGGCTTACAAAATCGCCAATACGGCTGGTTTGGTTTGCGGGTATAACCAGGGGTTTTTAGACGTTGTCGACGATGCGGCCGAGATGGAGAAACAGCTGGCTGAACTCATCGATAAAGCCAGGGAGAAGGGCAAGATTATTGTTATCGCTCACCCCCGCAAGAAGACCATAAATTTTCTTAAAAAGAAAATACCGTCTTTAAAAAAGAAATTGAAATTCATTACGATCAAAGATTATTTTGCGAGATAACCCTTTATGAATAAGAAAATCCTGCTGCACGTTTGCTGCGGAGTTTGCGCTTGTGTCTCAATGGCGCGGCTTAAACAAGAAGGGTTTAGCATCGAAGCGTTATTTTTCAATCCCAATATCCACCCGTACTCCGAGTATTTAAAAAGAAGGGAGGCCTCTCGAAAAAGCGCAGCCCGGCAGGGCATCCGGCTGAGCGAAGGTAAGTATAAAATCTTTGACTGGTTTAAGGTCTGTAAACCTTGCCGTCAGGATAAAGAAGGCGGCCGGCGTTGCAGTTTGTGCTACGAGTTCAGGCTTAAAGAGTCGTTTCGGGTTTGCCGCGAAAAGCAGTGTGATTATTTTACCACCACCTTAACCATCAGTCCGCACAAGGCCAGTTCAGTCATCCTTGAGATCGGCAGCCGTATCGGAAAAGACAAATTTTTACCTTTGGATTTTAAAAAAGGAGATGGTTTTAAAGAAAGTATGGCCGCGGCCAAAAGTTTAAATCTTTACCGCCAGAATTATTGCGGATGTGTCTATAGTAAACCCCGTTAGAAAACTCCGTTCTCTAACGGGGCAAAAGGAGGTCTTGAGGATGAGGAAGGACGTGATTGGATTGCGGCTTAACCGGCCGGGATGGTTAAAATTAGCTTTGATTTGTGCAGTTATTTTTGTAAGCAGTGTTGTTTTCCAGGGCTGCAGCCGGACGGATAAACCGGATAAGGATTTATCCTGGGTGGATTTCGAAACTACGGCCGGTGATTATATGGGTGAGATGGAAGAGATCAACGCCCGGGCCGCACAGACTTTTGGTTCGTTTCTTCAGGAGATGTTAAGTTCCGGGAGAAAGCCCTCTAAGAAAGCGATCCAAAAAATGGTTGACCGGTTGGAAGAAGCAACCGATATCCTCATGAAGGGTATTAAGGCCATAAAACCGCCCGCGGAGTTTAAAAAGTATCACCGGAAGCTGATCGAGAGCATTAAATATGCACAGAAGCAACAGGAGGCTCTCCTAAACGAAGATAAAAAGGCGGTGGAAAAATATACCCGTAAGGGGAGAAAGATGGCTCTCGAAGCCCAGAAAGAGCTATACCGTTTATTCCAAAAATATAATGCACCCGAGGAAGAAAAGCAGTCATTAAAAGATGCGATAGCGTTGATGGAAAAGCAGTTGAAATAACTCGAGCATCCCGATGGCGGAAAGGTTTTATTCGTTCAAGAGATACTTGCAGGATAATTTCGGCGAGCGGGTTCAGCGGATAAGCCTGGACGCCGGATTTAATTGTCCCAACCTCGATGGCACCTTGAGCCGGGAGGGTTGCACTTACTGTAATAATAAAGCTTTTGCCCGCTACGCGCAGAGCGGCGTTTCGCTGAAAAAGCAGATCGAAGAGTCGATGGCCTTCTACCAGCAGCGTTTAGGGGTAAAAAAGTTTATCGCCTATTTTCAGTCTTTCACTAACACCCATGCGGCTTTGCCAGCCCTAGCGGAAAAGTACCGGGTTATTAAACACTATCCGCAAATCGTGGGTTTATTTATTTCCACGCGCCCGGATGCTGTTGATGCCCAAAAACTTAAGCTGATCGCGGAATATAAACGGGATTATCTGGTCTGGATCGAATACGGGCTCCAGACTACCCATAACCGTATTTTACGCTCGATTAACCGTAACCATACCTATGAAGATTTTTTACAGGCTTTGGCTTTAACCCGTGAATACGGGATAAATGTGGGGGTACATTTAATCCTTGGTCTTCCTTCGGCTAATGGTGAGGATATCCGGGAAGATGCCCGGAAAATAGCGGGACTAGATGTCCAGGGCGTTAAGTTTCATGTCCTGCATGTTTTAAAGGATACACGGTTAGAAGGATTGTACCGGCAAAGAAAAGTGAGAATTTTAGACCCGCAGGATTACGTAAATATAATTTGTGACTTTCTGGAGAGGGTTCCTCCGAATCTGGTGGTATTACGGTTGGTTCCCGGGGCTTTCCCCGATTATTTAGTCGAACCTTGGTGGATAAACGATAAACACCGGGTTTTAGATGGTATCCGGAAGGAGTTTGAGCGGCGCGGAACATATCAAGGCAGTGGTTATCAGAGATGAAGGTGCTGGCGGCAAGAGTCAAGTCGGGAAACATTACGATCGAGGAAGAGGCGATTTCCTCTATCGGCAGAGGTGTGGCTATCTTTGTCGGTATCGAAAAGAGTGATACTCAAGACCTACTGCCGGTAATGGCCGAGAAGGTGGTTAACTTAAGAATCTTTGAGGATGAAGACGGCAAGCTTTCCTTCTCGGTTAAAGATAGGGGGTATTCGGTTTTATGCGTACCCAATTTTACTTTATGCGCGAGCACCGATAAGGGCCGGCGTCCCTCTTTTGAAAATTCAATGCCCTATGCGGAGGCGGAGAAGCTTTTTGATGATTTCATTCTGATCTTAAAGTCTTACGGGGTAAATATCGAAGAGGGGCTTTTCGGCGCCTACATGGATATAAATCTGGATATAGACGGGCCGGTGAATATACTTTTAGATAGTCATAAGTAATAAGTAATAAGTTATAAGTTAAAGAGAAAGAGTTCCCAAGAAACTTAGGACTTAAGACTTATGACTTAAAACTAACAACCATGCATCCAATCCTTTTTAGATTTGGTCCGGTTGCAATTTATACCTACGGATTTTTTGTTTTTTTAGGGGTTCTGGCCGGGTTTTCTATCTGCTGTCGCGCGGCCAAAGCCGACGGCATCAACAAGAATGATTTTTTTGACATTATCTTCTGGACAATTATATCTTCCTTTCTGGGGGCTAAACTGCTCTATGTATTTGTAGCCGGGAAATCTTTTTTGGAAAATCCTTTCGTCGCAATCAGAAGCGGATTTGTTTTTTACGGCGGAGTTATTCTGGGCGGAATCGCGCTTATTTTCCTGGCCAAAAGGTATAAGCTTGATTTTTTTCGGCTTTCCGATGTTATCTGCATGGGTATTCCTTTGGGGCACACCTTAGGAAGACTGGGCTGTTTTTTTAATGGCTGCTGCTACGGAAAGACAATCGGCGGGGGGAAAGCTATCCCCATCCAATTAATTTCGGCGGCGGCTCTTTTTGGTATATTTTTCATGCTCATTCTTATTTGGCGTAAAAGAAGATTTTACGGCCAGGTCAGTATCGGTTATATCACTCTCTACGGTATATTCCGATTCGTTATCGAGTTTTTTCGCGGCGATCCCCGCGGGAAAATATTCTTTCTTTCCACCGGGCAATTCATTTCTCTGATTTTAATCGGATTGGGCTTAGTTTTATGGGGGCGGCTGAACAAGGACACCTTGAATCATAAAAAAATAGGCGTATAATGAACTAACCCCGTGGGCAATATTATTCTTAACGGGGTACATATGAGGAGGACTTAATGGTCCGAATAGCAATTGCCCAGATTAACTCTTGCGTGGGCGATTTGGAAAAGAATGCGCAGGAAATAATATCATGTATACGCCGCGCGAAAACCAAGAAAGTGGATTTGATTGTTTTTCCGGAACTGGCCTTAATCGGTTATCCTCCGGAAGACCTTCTGCTTAAATCCCACCTGATCGACAGGAATATCAAGTTGCTTACGTCGATAAGTAAAGAGTGTAAAGGCCTCACCGCTTTTATCGGCTTTGTAAATAAAGAGAAGGGTAAGATTTATAATTCTTGCGCGGTAATCCAGGACGGCAAGATTGCCGATGTTTACCATAAGACGTACCTGCCGAACTATGGCGTTTTTGATGAAAAGCGCTATTTTCAGCGCGGCGCTAACTTTTCAGTTTATAAGTATAAAGATTATAATTTCACGGTTACCATTTGCGAAGACATCTGGGAGAAAAAGCACATCGAGTTGTTAAAGAAGAAAAAGTTAGATTTCCTCATTAATATTGCCGCTTCGCCTTTCCACTTGGGGAAGGTGCGTTTAAGAGAGAAGATATTATCCCAGGCCGCGAAATCTCTGGGTTGCTTTGTAATTTACTGCAATTTAGTCGGCGGGCAGGATGAACTTGTTTTTGACGGGACCAGTAAAATTATATCGGCCGAAGGCAAATTGATACAATCCGGGAGCAGATTTGCCGAAGACTTTTTTATTTTTAATTTTGATCAGAGAAAACAATATTCAGACCACGCCATCTTCATAAAGGAAGAAGAGGAAGCCTTTTCGGCGCTGAGGCTGGGCCTTTACGATTATGTTACTAAAAACGGATTCCGTAAAGTTGTGGTCGGGGTAAGCGGAGGGATTGACTCCGCCGTAGTCTTAAGCTTAGCCCGGATTACCCTGGGTAAGGAAAACGTGCGGGCCCTGATTATGCCCTCGCGTTTTACTTCCAAAGAGACCCTGCGCGATGCTAAAAAATTATGCGAAAATTTAGGGGTAAGACAATACGTTGTTAATATCGACGATGTTTTTCAGTCTTATCTGAAAAATTTTAAATCTTTTTTTAAGGGGTATGCCAACGATAATACCGAAGAAAACTTACAGGCCCGGATAAGGGGTAATATCCTGATGGCTTTTTCCAATAAATTCGGCTTGCTCGTTCTTAACACCGGAAATAAAAGTGAGGTTTCCTGCGGCTATTGCACGCTTTACGGCGATATGGTCGGCGGCTTCGGTATTTTAAAAGACGTACCTAAGCTTTTAGTCTATAAGCTGGCCCATTACATTAATAAGCTTATGGGCAAAAGGGCAATTCCGGCTTCGGTAATTAAAAGGCCGCCTTCCGCGGAACTAAAGCCGGATCAACGGGATACGGACACTTTACCGCCTTACAAACTGCTTGATCCCATATTAAAGCTGTACATTGAGGCCGACTTATCGGTCGATGAGATTATAAAGAAGGGTTATGAAGAGGATCTGGTCAGGCGGGTAATCAAGATGGTGGATGCCAATGAGTATAAGCGCCGGCAGGCCCCGGTAGGAATAAGAATCACCCCTAAAGCTTTCGGTAAAGACCGGCGCATGCCGATTACCAATAAATTTTCGCAATAGAAAGTAAATGTCTACGGTTTTTTTAGGTCTCGGCTCGAATTTAGGCGATCGATTAGCGAATATTACGGCGGCACTCAATTGTTTAAGAGAAGTTGAGGGTATCGCCATTGACAAGGTGTCTTCTTTTTACGAGACTGAGCCGCAGGATGCACCGGGACCTAAATATCTTAACGGAGTGATTAAGGTAATAACCGATTTATCGCCCAAAGAAGTTTTATTTGCGACTCAGGCCATCGAGAAAAGGTTAGGCCGGGAAAGGCCGTTTAAAAATGCACCGCGCACTATCGACCTGGATATTCTTTTGTACGGGGACAAGGAAATTCGGGATGACGATCTTACTGTGCCGCACCCGCGGATGTTTAAACGGAAATTTGTAATGAAGCCATTATTAGAAATAGAACCCGGCATAGACCGGATAATCAAAGGTTTAAAATTAAACCAATAAACAGGGGAAATGATTATTACCGGTAAAATAAGCAGGATAAGGAAAGTTATAGAGGGGGCAAAGAAGAGTGGTAAGGCAGTAGGTCTCGTGCCCACTATGGGCGCGTTGCACCAGGGGCATCTTTCTTTGGTCCGGGCCGCCCGAAGGGAATGCGGCTTTGTAGCGGTAAGTATTTTTGTTAATCCGGCTCAATTCGGGCCCCGGGAAGATTTTAAAAAATACCCGCGTAATTTTAAAAAAGACCGCGGCCGGCTGAAAAAGGAAAAAACAGATTTAATTTTTTATCCGGCGGCTAAGATGATGTACCCTGAGGATTTTTCTTCTTACCTAAACGAGTGTGCCTTAAGCCGGATTCTTTGCGGCCGGTTTCGCCCCGGCCATTTCCGGGGGGTATGTACGATCGTGGCAAAATTATTTAATATTGTGGAGCCGGATCTGGTCTACTTCGGCCAGAAAGATTACCAGCAGGCGCAAGTTATAAAGCGGATGGCCCGGGATTTAAATTTCCCCCTTAAGGTGAGAGTTTTGCCGATAATCCGCGAACAAGACGGTTTGGCCTTAAGCTCAAGGAACGCCTATTTAAACCCCGGTCAAAGAAAGAAGGCGGCCCTTCTTTTTAAATCCCTTAACTTAGCCAAAGGTCTGATTAAAGGCGGCGAGCGGGATTCCGGAAAAATAATTAAAAGAATGAAGAGTTTTCTTACTCCCTTACGTCCGGCGCAGATCGACTATATCGAAATCGTAGACGTCGATACGTTTAAGCCGGTCAAGAGAGTTAAGGGGAGAATTTTAATCGCTCTGGCCGTACATGTAGGCCGGGCCCGGTTGATCGATAATATTATAGTCCATGCATAAAGATAAGCGAGTAAAGATTGGTATAGTTGGCTGCGGGGCGATCGGAGAAGGGGTGGCTCTGTTTATTGACCGCGAATTAGGGGATAAAGCTTACGTTCACGCGCTCTCCGATAAAGAAGAGTTTAAGGCTTCAGGCTTAAGGCAGAAATTGCGTTCCTGCCCTAAAGTTTGCGCTACCAAAGCCCTCATCCCGGCGGTAAATCTGGTTATTGAGGCCGCCGGAGCAGCCGCGGTAGCGGGTATTTTGAAAGGAGCGATAAAAGAAAAAAAAGACGTGATTATTTTAAGTGTCGGCGCTTTGATTAATAACCGTCCCCTCATAAAAAAGGCGGCACGAAAAGGGGTTACTATCCGTGTGCCTTCGGGGGCCATCTGCGGCGTGGACGGTTTGGGCGCATTGAGCACCGGAACGATCCGCAAGGTTTCTTTAATCACGTCGAAGCCGCCCCGGGGCCTTCGGGGAAACGATTATTTTAAGAAACGCAGGATACCCCTGGATAACCTTAAAAAGGAAAGAATTGTATTTCGGGGAGGGGTTAAACAGGCGATTAAGTATTTTCCCAAAAACATAAATGTTGCCGCTACTTTGCTTTTAGCCTCGCTTTCCCGGAATATTAAAATTTACATCAAGGCTGACCCGAAATTGAAACGCAATGTTCACCGGATAGAAGTAGAGGCCAGAGAGGCCAAAGTAAGCATGAATATCGAAAATGTCCCCTCGGATTTAAATCCCAAAACTAGCGCCTTAGCCATCCTTTCCACGCAATACCTGCTTAAAAAGCTATTTTCTCCGTTTAAGATCGGAAGCTGATGAATGACCATATATTTATCCAGGGTGCCAAAGAGCACAATTTAAAGAATATTGATTTAAAAATACCCAAGAATCAGCTTACCGTGATTACCGGGCTTTCCGGTTCGGGGAAGTCTTCTTTGGCCTTTGATACTATTTATGCCGAAGGCCAGCGTCGTTACGTCGAGAGTTTATCGAGCTATGCCCGCCAGTTTTTAGAGCAACTGAAGAAGCCGGATGTCGAGCATATCACCGGCCTTTCTCCGGCAATCGCTATCGAACAGAGGACAGCCGGAGGGTCGTTGCGTTCCATTGTGGCTACGCAGACCGAAATTTATGATTACCTGCGGTTGCTTTTTGCCCGCATCGGAAAACCCCACTGTTATAAATGCGGCCGTCCCATAGCTAAACAGACTTCTCAGGAGATAATTGAGCAGATTTTGTCCTTGCCGAAGAACCATAAAATATTAATTCTTTCTCCGGTAGTGCGAGGCAAGAAAGGCCACTACGCGGCATTATTTAAAAGGTTTCTCAAGGAAGGTTTCGTGAGAGTGCGGGTTGACGCAAAAATATACGAGCTGGGAGAGGAGCCGCAACTGGATAAATATAAGATCCATAATATTGAGCTGGTTGTTGATCGAATCAGGATTTCCGATAGCCACCAGAAAAGAATCGCCGATTCGGTAGAGACCGCGCTGCGATATTCCGGAGGGTTCTGTTTAATTTACGACGGCAATTCCGGCAAAGAATTATTTTTTAATACCCATTTAAGCTGCAGTGCCTGCGGCATATCCTTAGCCGAAATGGAGCCGCGGATGTTTTCTTTTAACTCACCTTACGGTGCCTGTCCGGCCTGTAACGGCCTGGGGATAAAGCTTGAATTTGACCCGGACCTTATTATTCCGGATAAGAGTAAAAGCTTGCGAGAGGGGGCGGTTGAGGTTTGGCGCCGGGGCAGCCGGGGTTATATGATGTATTATCGGGCTCTGCTCCGCGAAATGGCCGATGAACTTGACTGTTCTCTGGACACGTCTTTTAAAAAGCTTTCCAAAAAAATAGTGGCTAAAATTCTTTACGGAGACAAAGAAACGTATGTTTGGGGTAAGCCCTTCGAGGGAATTATTCCTAATATCGAGCGGATGTTTAAGACTACCGAAAGCGAGTATCGCAAATCCGAACTGGCGCGATATATGTCTAAGCTGCCTTGTCCCCGCTGCCTGGGGGAGAGGCTTAAAAAAGAATCTTTGTCGGTTTATGTCGGCGGAAAAACAATATGGGGCATAGTCCGAATGAGTATTGATGAATGTTTTTATTTCTTTAGCCAGTTACGGCTTTCTGTTCCTGAGTCAAAAATTGCCCAGCACATTATCAAGGAAATAAAGAAACGCCTTTGTTTTTGCCGAGATGTCGGACTGGCCTACCTTTCTTTGGACCGGCTTAGCTCTACCCTTTCCGGGGGAGAAGCCCAGAGGATAAGATTAGCCACTCAGGTCGGTTCATCGCTTTCGGGAGTGATTTACATTCTGGACGAACCGACTATCGGTTTACACGCCCGTGATGACCGGAAACTTATCGATACCTTGCAAAAGTTAAAAAGCCTGGGGAATACGATAATCGTCGTTGAGCATGACGAGCAGATGATTCGGTCCAGCGATTGGGTAGTTGATCTTGGTCCCGGCGCGGGAATAAAAGGGGGGAGGGTTTTGTATTCCGGCAGGAGAAAAGATTTTTACTCCGGCAACACTTTGACCGCCCGGTATTTGAATAAGGCCGAATCCATCGATCTTCCTTTGCGAAGACGGCCCTATAAAAAGAATTCCTGTTTACACATTAAGGGGGCCGGCGAGCATAATTTAAAGAATATCGACGTAAAGATTCCCCTGGAAACTTTTATTTGTATTACCGGCGTTTCCGGTTCCGGGAAATCAACGCTGGTGGAGGATGTGCTCTACCGGGGTTTGGCCAGAGTTTTTTACGACTCTAAAGAGAAGCCCGGAAAGTTCAAGCGCATCGACGGCTTGAATAAAATCGATAAAGTGATTATCGTCGATCAGGCCCCGATCGGAAGGACCCCCCGTTCCAACCCGGCCACCTACACAGGGGTGTTTACCTATATCCGCGAAGTTTTGAGCCAGCTTCCGGAAAGCCGGATGCGCGGGTATAAGCCGGCGCGTTTCAGCTTTAATGTTTCCGGGGGCCGCTGCGAAGCCTGCCGGGGTGAGGGAACAAAAAAAATCGAAATGCATTTTCTCCCCGATGTATACGTTCCCTGCGAAATCTGTGCGGGAAAAAGGTTTAACAAGCAAACCTTGGAAATAGAATTTAAAGGCAAGGATATCTCCCAGATTTTAGAAATGAACGTTGATGAGGCTTACGAGTTGTTTATTAACTTCCCCCGCATAAAGAATATATTACAGACCTTAACTGACGTCGGTTTAGGATATATATCCCTGGGGCAGTCAGCCACTACTTTATCCGGCGGGGAAGCCCAGAGAATCAAGCTCGCGGCGCAGTTACGCAAGAAAGCTACCGGAAAGACCCTTTACATCCTTGATGAACCGACAACGGGGTTGCATTTTGACGATGTCAAGAAGCTGCTTTCGGTGTTGCAACGCCTGGTCGATAAAAAAAATACAATTTTGACTATAGAACATAACCTGGATGTGGTAAAATGTGCTGATTATATTATCGATCTCGGCCCGGAGGGCGGCGAGAAGGGGGGTGAGATTGTGGTTTGCGGATCACCGGAGGAGGTGATTAAAAGTCATAACTCTCACACCGGCAAATACTTAAGAGATAAGTTTATAAATAAATCGCCATGAAACTAAGAATATTACTTGTACTTTTGATTTTTTTGACCACAATTCCGGCGGTGTCTTTTTCCGCCGAGCGGGAAGATGAAAGATTCCACGTGGCCGCTAAAGCTTTTTCCGATGGCTTCTATGATGCTTCTTTATCGCTGTTTAAACGGTTCGTGAGCGATTTTCCCCACAGCCCCCTCCTCTATGAGGCCAAATTATACATAGCCAAGTGCTATTATTATAAGGAGGCCTATAATCAGGCCCTGAAGATTCTTCACGATATTGAAAAGAAGTGGGAAATGCACGAAGCCTTGAATGAAGTTTATTATTGGCTCGCGCTGATTAATTTCAAGGGCAAGAATTTCGATAAATCCATAGCCTACGCCCGAAAAGTTATAACCGGTTACTCCCAGTCTCAATTCTACTGGTGGGCTTACTACTTGATTGCCAATAACAATTTCGAACTGGGCAAGAAGCAGGAATATGAAAAGATACTTAAGAAAATCATCAAAGAGAGCCCGGAAGAGGAGATAGTCGATAACTCCTACTCGCAACTGCTCAGTTTTTATCTTCGGGAGAAACAGTATTCCGTGGTAATTTCCCGGGGACAGGATTATATCCGGAATCACCCTAAGGGTAAATTGCGGGCAAAAGTTTATTTTTATTCGGGCGAAAGCTACTACGCCCAGGGCGAATGGACCAAGGCCGCTAACAGCTACAAAAGAGCTTTAGACGAAAGTCACGATAAAAACATCTCTGATTTATCCACGCAGGGCTTAGGGTTTGCTTATCTGGCCAGAGGAGATAAAGGCGATGCCAGGCGCTGCATCGACAAGATAAAAGATAAACAGCTGCGCCTTTTTTCTCAAGGGGTATTTTACTTCAAAGTCGAAGATTATCTCCAAGCTCTGGATACGTTTAAAATTTTCATCCGGGATTATCCCGGGAGCAGCTTCCTTTCCGAGGCCTATTTAAACAAAGCCGATATTCTTTATGAGCTGGGCCGATTAAAGGATTCCGTCTCGGTATATAAATACATTTTGCAGAATTTTTCTTCTGTTGCGCACCGGGATATTCTGAATAAGGCCCATTACGGGTTAGCATGGTGTTATTTAAAGGACGGAAAGTTTAAGCAGGCCGTCTCTGAATTTGAGAGCACTTTAGAGTATACCGATAATCCCGTGGTAAAGATAAGCTCACAAATTCAGATTGCCGACGCCTACCAGGAGACGGATAAATACGACGAGGCTTTAAAGCTTTACAATAATATTCTGGAGGACTATCCCCATACGGTGTATGCTGACTATATCCAGTTTCAAATCGGTATGACTTTTCTGAAGAAAAAGGAATTAGAAAAGGCATTTTTCGCCTTAAAGAATTTGACTAATAATTTTCCGGCTTCAAAACTTATCCCCGAGGCCCAGTACTATCTGGCCGTGGGTTATTTTTCACGCCAGGATTATGTGCAGACCAGAAACTTACTTGAGGATTTCTTGAATAAATTTCCCCGGCACGATCTTGCTCCCCGGGTTCACTACCTGTACGCCAAGTGTTTTTTTAATGAAAAGAACTATCGGGAAGCTCTAAAGGTATTTAAAAAGATTATCGGAAGATTTAATGACCGCGATACCGAAGAGCTGGCCTACATTGATATGGGCAATGCTTACCTTAATTTGTCTATGTTTGAACAGGCCAAAAAGGTCTGGAAGGATTTTCTTAAAAAATACCCCCATTCTCAGTACGCCGGTTCAGTGGGCTTGTATCTGGGGGGGGTATCTGAAAAAGAAAAAAAATACTCCGAGGCCCAGAAGTATTACAGGCAGGTAATCAACGATCATAAAGATTCTTCCTGGGGTCAGGAGGCCCTTTTTTCTCTGGGGCACCTTTATTGGAATCGCGGCGATATCGATAAAGCCGAGGAGTACTTCCGGCAGCTGGCCCAGGACGAAACTCCTTTGGGGTTGAAGGCCAAACTTTACCTGGCCAAAGTTACTGCCTATAAGGGAGAGCTTTCTCAAGCGCTTAAGCTCTACAATCTGCTCTCTGATTCTCCGGGCAATATAGCCGGTATTGCCCTTACCGAGAAGGCTTTTCTGCTTAAGGAGATGAAGAATTACCAGCAGGCCATAAAAGCTTTTCGGGCTGTAATTAAAAAGGGCGTGGATACTCCGGATGTGCGGTTTTCGCTGGGAATCTGCCTGGAGAAAGCCAGCCAGAACGATGAGGCGATAGAAGAATATTTTAAAGTGATTTATATATTTTCCGGGGAAGACGAGGAGAAGGTTAACGACCCTAAAGGTTACCGGGTCAAAGCCTATTTTCGCATCGCCAGAATCCACGAGAAATACAATAAGCTCAAAGAGGCGAAGAAGGTATATCAAAAAATAGTCGCCTTGGACGTGGAGGAGTCAAAAATAGCGCAAATGCGGCTGGAAGAACTGGAGTCGTGGTAAACCCCGTTAGAAATTCTATCGCTAATAGAAGCGACCCATATCTCTAACGGGGTAAAAATACGGAGGTTTTATGTGGCAATCGGTAATAAAAAATATGGAATGGATATTTAAGGGGGGTTGGCCGATAGTGCCAATCATTTTGTGTTCCTTTTTTTCGTTGGCTATTATTATCGAAAGACTGCTATTTTACTTTGCGATTAGATCTAATGCTATTCTGGCTATACAGGACATATTGGATTTGGTTCGCAAGAATAAAATTACCGAGGCTATTGATGTTTGCGAGAGAAATCCTTTTTACGCAACTAACATTCTAAAGTCCGGGCTGGCTCATTTTCAGGAATCCAAAGACGTTATTCGGGAGGCTATGGAAAATGCCTCTTTGTACGAAATACCCAAGCTGGAGAGGAATTTAAATTTTTTAAGCACGATCGCTCACATTTCTCCTTTGCTGGGTCTTCTGGGGACCGTGGTCGGGCTGGTAAAGTGTTTTTATATAATCGAGCAGAAAACGGTCAGCGTCGGTTTGGTTAACCCTTCGGATTTAGCCGGCGGAATATGGCAGGCTCTGATTACTACTGTTGCCGGACTATTCGTAGCGATTATTACCTATATTATGTATAACTACTTTGTCCACCGGGTTAATCTGGCTACCCTGGAGTCGGAAAGAGCGGCTACGGAACTTCTGGAAGTTATTCCGCAAAGCCGCTATACCGATTAAGGAGTAATTGGTGAGATTCAAAAAAAGAGTACGAGTTGAATCCGGCTTGAAGCAGATCGATATCGCACCCTTGATTGACTGCATTTTCATTCTGCTTATTTTTTTCATGCTCACCTCCAGTTTTATCGTTATTCCGGGAATTAACGTTAAGCTGCCCAAGGCTATTACTTCCGAAGAGGTCGATGTCACTACTTTAACCGTGGTTATCAACAGCGAGGATATAATTTATTTGGAAGGCAAGCCCTACGGCATAAAAGAAGTCGAGAAAATTCTTAAAAGGGAAAGTTATGAGTCTATTTTTATAAAATCAGACCGCGATGCCAGCTTGGGGGCGGTGGTTGCCATATGGGATGTATGTAAGAAGGTGGGCATAGAGAAAATCGGCATCGCCACTACTTACGAATAGTGAAAAGAGCAAATTTTCTTATCCTTTCGCTCAGCATTTCCTTATCCCTGCATATCCTGGCAATTTCCTTATTGGCCATAAATATCGAGGCCAGGAGAAGCCCGGCGCTTTACGGCTGGGCGAATATTTTAAGCCGGGACGATCTGTTTTTTAAAGAAAGAGTGGCCGTTTTTCCCGCGGGGGTAGAGTTTTCCCTCGACGGGTTGAGGAAAGATTATTTTTTTCTGCCTTCTCCCCGGGTCCTTTCCCGGGAGGGCGCAAAGGAATTCCCCCCATCCTTATCATCTCCATCCCGGCGGATAGAAGCGCTTGTCCCCCTTAAGGTTAAGAACTATACTTACCTCTGGGAACGCCGGTCGGTTCTGGCCCCGAAGGCCGGAGAAACGGTAACTTACCGGGTCTATGTCTCGGCTTACGGCAAGGTTCTCTTCTTATACCCGGAGAAATTGCCGGTTAATTCGGGGGAAAATTTATATTTCCAGGAATATATCCGGGAAGCGGCCTTTTTCTGGCCGGACAAATTTTTCTGGACAAAGATGGAAGAGGTAGTAAAATAAATGCGGATAGGGTTGTCTTTATTTATTGGCATGGCCTTAAGCGGCTGGATAATTCTGGCTTTTTTCCTGGAATGCTTAAGTGGAAATCGGCTCATAAAGGCCAGTAAAGACGTAAGGTTTAAAAAAACAAAGTGCGAGGTTTGCGCCTCGGCTTACTTTGTATCGGTTTTATTCGAATTTTGGCGCTGTCCCTTGTGCGGGAGCGTAAACCGGGAGCGTTCGGGGAAAAGATGAAAGTTTCAGTCATGATTACCGAAATCGGAATAGTCGCCGGTGAAATCTGGCATTTTTTGGACCGCTACGGAGAGATCGAGCTTGAGCAGCTGATGGTGGGACTGAAGCGGCCCCGGGAGTTAATTTTGATGAGTCTGGGGTGGCTGGCCAGGGAGGGGCATGTTTTGGTTGAGGATGAAACCGTAGGCTATAAAATCCGTTTACGGGAAAAGGAAGTAACGCAATGAAAACCAGAAAGGGCGTAGTTTTTATAACTATCGGCGGGATATCACTGGTGCTGACTATTCTGATCGGGGTGGCTTTGTTTGTGATGAGTCAGGAAGGCCGCATAGCTGAACATAAAATTCGAAGGATGCGGATGTTTTTTGCCGCTCAGGCCGGGGTTGTTGATGCCCTGGAGAGAATAAGAAGAAGCCAGTTCGGAGGTAATTATTCGCTTGATATCGGGGCTGGTTTGGATTATTACCCGCCAGCCGGGCATCCTTTTAACCCCAATGGGGGATATCGGGTACGGATTCTTGACCGGTGCGACGGAGCCGATAATGTGGGAGCTTGCAATAATCCCGTTGCCCCTCTTACCGGTCCTTTTGGCACCACTCATTTGAGTGTCACGGTTCTGCAATAGTCTATCCTTTTCTTCTTCCTTCCCTTGACACTTTTATCTTTATTTGCAAAAATAATATTCTATTCGGGCCGGTAGTTCAGTTGGGAGAACGCCTCGTTCGCAACGAGGAGGTCGGCGGTTCAACTCCGCTCCGGTCCATTTATTGCAAGCTTGTAAGAAGCAAAAACAAATTTTTTCGGGAACGCTAAAATTCCCAGCGAGAATTTTCGCTGGCGTTTCGGCCAAAAAATCCCGCCGAGACCTAAGCCCGCGGGCGGGATACCTTGCTTTTTGGCCTCAAAGCCTCCCCTTTAAAATTGTTTTCGCTTCTTTTATCAACCAGTAAATGATATAAACTATGTCGAAAATTCGAATTTATATTAAACCAGAGAAAATAGGAAAAGTTATCGTCTTAACCGAAAGGGATGTTATTCATAAAATAAGGGATGTTTTGCGTCTTAAAAAGGGTGAAGCGATATATATTTTTGATGGGGAAGGTAAGGAATATATATATAAATTGGAAAAGTTGGAGAAAAGAACTATTTTAGCCAAGAGAGAGGTAGAGTCAAGGAAGGTGATTTTTCCCTCCGAAAGATTAACTTTGGCTTTTCCTCTGGTCAAGGAGGAGAAGATAAACTTTATCTTACAGAAGTCTACGGAACTAGGAATTCGCGGTTTTATTCCTTTCACCTGCGAGAGGAGTTTTAAGGTTGGCTCCTGTGCTAAAAAATTAGAGCGCTGGAGAAAGATAATCATTGAAGCCTGTAGGCAGTCAGAGAGGCTTTGGATCCCTTCTTTGCAGGATATCGTCGATTTTAAGAAAGTGATCGCCGGCGATTTTAAGATTAAATTGGCCGCTTCGATTGCGGGTAGAAAGATACAAAATGCTATCGATAAAGAGGGTGATATTTTGTTTATCGTGGGTCCTACGGGTGATTTTTCACCTCGGGAATATAAAGAGTTAGAAGCAAAAAAGTTTAACCCTGTAAATCTTTCCCCTCATCTTTTGCGTACGGAGACTGCCGCGGTAATCGGGGTGGGTTTGGTGAATTATTTCTTAGGCCGGGATGAATCCCGTTAGACCTCTAGAGGCTATCAGTTACGGTAGGAGGTCTAATGGGTAACGATAAGGTCTAACGGGATGAAAGTTAAATTTCTTACCTTGGGCTGTAAAGTCAACCAGCACGAAACACAGGGCTTAAGGGAGAAGTTTCGCCAATTTGGTTTTTCCGAGACCCAAAGAAAAGCCGACCTCTACGTTATTAATACCTGTACGGTTACCCATCGGGCCGACAGTAAATCCCGCCAGATAATTAAACAGGTAAAAAAAGAAAATCCTTTAGCCAGGATCGCTGTCTGCGGCTGCCTGGCTCAACTTAATCGAGAGGCCATTGCCGAAATCGGCGCCGACTATATTGTGTCCCAGGACGAAAAGCACCTTTTGCCGGAAATCGTTAGCGGCAATCTATCGGATAAGAATACGGGCGTAAGGAATAAGGATATCTGGTCGTTAAAGATAACTCACTTTAACCACCAGCGCGTCTTCGTGAAGATTCAGGACGGCTGCGATAACTTCTGTTCCTTTTGTAAAATACCTTATTTAAGAGGCCCGTCGGTAAGCCGACCCTATCGGGATATAATCGAAGAAATCAACAAAGTTTCCGTAAGGCACAAAGAATGCGTACTTTGCGGGATTAATTTAAGCCTGTACGGCCGAAACTTAGATCCACCCCGCAGACTGGAGGATTTGATTGAGGATATTTTAAAAACCCCCGCTTTAAACCGCCTGCGGTTAAGTTCCCTTGAGCCGTATGGCCTGAGCGAAAAATTATTTTCCCTATTTAAAGATAGTAAGCTCTGCCCGCACCTTCATTTTCCCTTTCAGTATGGAGACGACCGGATATTAACGGAAATGAATAAGAAGGAAACAGTAGCCCGGTATGAAGATATGGTTTTAAAGGCAAGGAGGATAAATCCCGGTATGGCCATAAGTTGTGATATCATGGTTGGTTTTCCTTCCGAGGATGAAAAAAGTTTTCAAAATACCGTAGAGTTTTTAAACCGCATAAAGCCAATGCGGATGCATATATTTAGTTTTTCGGCCCGGGAAAAAACCCCCCTTTTTAAAACCAGGATGAAAAATCACTGGGTTACTTATCAAAGATATAATTTTTTACGAAAATTAGCCCAAGATTTCTCCCTTCAATATATAAAACGGTTTTTGGGAAAAAGACTTTACATGATTGCCGAGGAAAAAAAGAATGGTTTGATTTCCGGTTATACTGAGAACTATATTAAGGTTTTCCTGAAAGGCAAAGTGCTTCTGGGAGAGATTGTCCCCGTACGGATAGAAAAAGTAGAACCCACCAGCATTTTTGCCCGGCTGGATTGATTTGTTATATGGGATTCTTTTTATTTCTCAATTTTAATTACAATCACCTCAGCTTGTTTATTTCCTGCAAGGTGTGGAGAAGGCCATGATGAACCTATAGTTTCGACGACTTCTTGAATTTTTTTCGATTCATGAGGAGACAAAAATATTTCAATTTCTTTACTGCCTAATTTATGAACCCCTGCGCTTTCTCTCCCTTCAACAATGGAAACGACATTAATTTGTAAAGTTGCCAATAATTCTTCCTCAGTAAAATTCTTTATATTGAAGGATACTTTTTTTGAGCTTTTACCTGAGATTAACGAAATATCGGAAATCTTTAGGGGTACTTTGTTGATTATTTCTTTATATAGGAAACTTCCAGCGACTAAAAGTATTAAGAAATAAAGCAAATATTTAATGCTTTTCTTTTTATGTTTAATTTTTTCCATATGACAACTAATATGAGGAGTCCATACTTTTCCTTATTCATTTTACCACCGGCAGAAATATTGAAAAGGATAAGGGCGGCCTCGCGCATCGGTTGTCAGTGGGATCGGGAAGTGGTAGAATACGACACCATCAGATTATGCGTCTTAACCACTATATCGCCAAGAGCGGGCTGTGTTCCCGAAGAAGGGCCGATTGTCTTATCAAAGAAGGCAAAGTAGAGGTAAACGGCCAAAGGGTTTGCCTGCCCTTTTTCCCGGTAGGCGAGGATGATGCGGTCAGGGTTGAGGGGAGGGCTTTAAGGCTCAAACAGCCCACCTATATTTTGCTCAATAAACCCAAAGGGGTAACTGTAACCCGCAGCGACAAGTTCGCCGCGGTTAAAGTAACCGATCTTTTGCCGAAGGGGCTTAAGAGCCTGTACCCGGTGGGAAGATTGGATAAAGACTCCGGCGGATTATTGATTCTTACCAATGACGGTGATTTCTGCTACCGGTTAACCCACCCTAAGTTTTCAGTAGAAAAGGAGTATCAGCTTAAGCTCAAAGGGGAACTGCGGGAAAGCGATTGCCAAAGGGCCAAAAGAGGCATCCGGGACGGGGGAGACTTTTTAAAGCTAAGCCGGATAAAGATATTGCAGAGAAACAAAGACACGATTTGCCGGACGGTGATTTCCGAAGGCAAAAAGCGGCATTTAAGACGGTTGTTTAAGCGTTTAGGATACCCGGTTATAGATTTGCAGCGGATTAGGGTCGGCAAGTTCACTCTGGGCAACCTAAAACCGGGCGAATACCGGATAATTGTAGGGGACGCAGATCTGCGCCCCCTACAATCTACTTGAAAATTATGCCGAAGATGTTAGGATAAGTAATTATGGCTGTTCCAGTCACAGTAGTAGTCATTACCAAAAATGAGGCCTCGCGGATAGAGGAATGTCTTAAGTCAGTCGCTGGCTGGGCCGAGGAGATAGTCGTAGTCGATGATGAAAGCAGCGATGAAACCCGTCAGATAGCTTCAGCTTATACCGATAAGGTATTTACCCGCAAAATGGACATAGAAGGCAAGCATCGTAACTGGGCTTACACCCAGGCAGGTTACGATTGGGTTTTAAGCCTGGATGCTGACGAGCGCCTTACTCCCGAGGGAAGAGCGGAGATCGGGGAAACCTTGAATAACGGCCCCCAGGCATGCGCTTTTACCATCCCGCGCAAGAACTTTATGGGCCGTTATTGGCTGCGCTGGGCCGGCCAATATCCCTCACCGCAGCTTAAGCTTTTTCGCCGCGATAAGTTCCGCTGGGAAGAGGTCGAGGTGCATCCCCGGGCTTTCCTGGAAGGGGCCTGCCAGCATCTTAAAAATCCTCTGCTTCACTATACTTACCGGGATTTTGGTGATTTCCTTACGAAACTGAATACGCAGACTACCCTGGAGGCCAAAAAATGGCTTACGGTTTATGAAAAGGATCCCCGAAAGGCCAATTATAAAATGAATCTACTCCATGCTTTGTGGCGCGGTCTGGACCGGTTTATGCGGGCTTACTTTCGCAAGAAAGGCTATCGTGACGGTTTCATCGGATTTATGATTTCCTTTTTTGCTTCGTTATACCAGATAATTTCCTATGCCAAATATTGGGAGATGAAAACAAAATATAAATCCGAAATCCGAAATCCGAATATCGAATATCGAAACAAATCCAAATTACCAAAATTCAAATGACCAAAACAGAACGTTTTGAACATTAGAATTTCGAATTTGTTTCGGATTTCGAATTTCGAGATTCGAATTTAAAGATGGTTCTTAAATCAGGAGATAGATTTGAATGTAGTTTTTCTTG
This sequence comes from uncultured Planctomycetia bacterium, assembly GCA_964420965.1. Lineage (GTDB taxonomy): Bacteria > Omnitrophota > Gorgyraeia > Duberdicusellales > 4484-171 > CAYQUQ01. Next base: position 27,576 of record CAYQUQ010000015.1, read on the forward strand.
ACCGCGACGGCGTCATTAATGAGTATCCGGGGAACGGCCGTTACGTAACCAGCCGGGTCGATTTTAAATTTATCCCCGGCAGTATCGAGGGTATCCGCAAACTACACCATAAGGGGTTCAAGCTGTTTGTAGTTTCCAATCAGGCCGGCGTGGCCAAGGGAATTTATTCCCGTCAGGATTTAGAGGGTATAAACCAGAAAATGCTTCAGCAGCTCAAAAGAAAAGAGGCTTTTCTTTCCGGCGTTTATTATTGCCTGCATCGATCTGATGCTAATTGCGGGTGCCGCAAGCCGAAGACCGGCCTTCTTGAGCAGGCGGTATCCGAAACTAATATTTCTTTTGGCAGCTCATTTTTTATCGGCGATTCTTTTTCGGATATGGAGACGGCCCGTAATTTTGGGGCCCAGCCGATTCTGGTCCTTTCCGGGAAGGAAAAAATAGCTAACCGCAGCAACTGGGGATTCGAGCCGGATTACGTATGCGATAATCTTTTATTAGCCGCCCATTACTTGTGTTCCCATTATTTAAAATGAAGGTTTTGGTTGTCTATGCTGGTTTTGGCCACGGGCATAAAATAGCCGCCCAGGCATTTACGCGCGTTTCTGACCGTGCCCCGCAGGATCTCTTGGATTTCACCCATCCCCTAATGAGCAGGTTTTACTCCCGCGCCTACATCGTCATCACCCAGCATTTTCCCTGGCTCTGGTGGATTATGTTTTCTTCGACCAAGATTGACTGCCTTTCCGGGGGGATCGATTTTTTACACCGTTTGATTTTTTCGCCCTTTTTCCGCTATTTGAAAAAGATGCGTCCTCAGGTAGTGATCGCCACCCATTTTTTTCCGGCCGAGCTGGCGGCGGCCATAAAAGACGAGTTGAATATAAAAATCATTTCGGTAGTTACCGACTTAAGAGTCCACCCTTTATGGGCTACCCGGAAAGTGGACCATTATTTTGCCGCCCTGGATGTTACCCGGAATGATTTGGTCCGGCTGGGCATTGCCCCCGAAAAAATAACTGCCGGTTATACCCCCTTGCGGGAAGGATTCATTAGAGACATTCCCCGCGAGGAATTATGCCGGAAATTTAGCCTGGAGGAAAGGCCGAATATCATTTTTGTTTCCTCTTCCCGGGGTTACCTTCCCCTCTTAAGGCAGTCGATTAAAACTATCGCCGAAAAATTCAACATCTTTGTCATTTACGGAAAAAATACACCGCTGAAAGCGTTCTTGGCCAGCTTAGACTCCGCGCATATCCATTATTTCCCTTATTATGACCACATCTGGGAATTGATCACTTTAAGTTCGGTGATTATCACTAAACCCGGCGGGCTGACTATTTTCGAAGGGATATATAAACGCAAGCCGTTTATCTTTACCCACTATATCCCCGGCCACGAGAGAGATAATATGGAGTTTCTTATTGACCACGGTGTCGCCAAGTTCGTCCAGAGCAAAAAAGGTTTGATTGACGCCATAGATCATTTTGTGGATAAATCCGCAGAGCTTAGCCGCCGGTACCCTTTAAGGCCCAAAGATATATCCTTACCGCTAAAAGGTTTACTTTGGAAATTTGAAAATGAACCGGATCGCTAAAGTGGTTATGCCCATAGCCCTGGACCGGGAATTCGATTATTCCTGTGCCCGGGGAGGGACGGTAAAAAAAGGGATGCGGGTTTTGGTTGATTTTAATGGCCAAAGAAAAGTCGGGCTGGTCACAGGTTTAAGCGCTAAATCCAGAATAAAGAGGTTAAAACCGGTTTTAGACATTTTCGATACCCGGCCCATATTCAGTCCGGAGCAGTTAAGTTTCGCCAAAAAATTGAGTGCGGTCTACCCTTACCCGGAAGGGGAGTTTTTGTTTATGATGTTGCCCCCTTACCTGAGAAAGGCCAGAAAATTTACGCCGGATGATATTGGCCCCGCAGCAGCATATCCTGGTTCCGGTGCGCGGATTTTTGTCCAGGCCGACAGTTTCCGCCAGCGTTACCGGGTCTGGAAGGAGATAGTCGCCGATAAGCTGAAAGAGGGGTCGGTTCTGGTTTTCTTTCCCCAGCTTTCCTACCTGTTTAAAGCCAGGGAGGCCTTAGAGGCTGATTTCCCGGGAAAAATTTGCCCTTTGCACAGCCGGGAGAAAGAAAAAGAGTTTTTCTTAAACTGGCAGCGGTCCCGAAAAAAGTCTTTAATTCTGGGAACCCGCAGTGCGGTATTTTACTATCCCCGGGATACCAGGTTGATTGTGGTCGAAGAGGAAAACAGCCCCCATTATTTTCAGGAAGAGAAACCCTTTTACGGCCTGGTTGAAGTTGCCGGCCTGCTTTCCCGAACCAGGAAAATTGACCTGATCTTAAGCGCGCACAGCCCGTCTTTAGAAACTTATCGCAGGATAAAGACAAAGCAGGTAAAGCTGCACGCGGTCGGAATGAACCGCAGAGAGGTTGAGGTAGTCCGCTTGGGGGAGTCCGGCCGAAAAAAGATAGTGAATCCGGTTTTAAACGAACTTTTGCGCAAAATGATTCAGGCCGGTAAAAAAGGGGTTGTGCTCTGGCAGCGGAAAGGATTCGCTAGAATTACTTCCTGCTCCGGATGCGGCCAGGTGCTTAAGTGCAGGCGTTGCAGCGCGCTGCTGCAGTCGTCATTAAGAAAAAAAGAGGTAATTTGTCCTTACTGCGGTCAGAAAGCGCCCTTACCCCGAATTTGCGGCCAATGCAGCAGCGGTTATTTCCAGAGCCGCGGCTATGGGGTGGAGCGGGTGGAAGAACTTTTAAAGCGAATTTTTCCGGAAGCAAAAATTGACACCTGGCCGAATCGCGGTTTAGATTCCCAGATCATCATTTCCACTTCCCAGATTTTAAGCCACCTTTACTCGGCCGAGACTTTTGACCAAGGCTTTCTTCTTGATGTCGACTCGTTTTTATCCCGCCCGGACTACGCGGCAACATTTAAGGTTTTCCTGTACGTTAAGGAGCTTTTATCTTTTTTCCGCGACCGTCTTTACCTGTTTACCCGGCACGGCGATTATTACCTTTTTAAATACCTTAACCAGAAATGGGAGGATTTTTACGAAGCCGAACTTAACATCCGTAAGCGCCTTAAGCTTCCTCCTTTCGGGCTGGTGGCAAAAATTGTGCTCCGGGCTAAAGACGAAAACCGGCTTTTAAGCCGGGCGACCGCCTTGGGCCATAAACTTAAAGTGCGGTTCAGCGCAGTGTACGGGCCGCTTAAGGAGCAGCCGTTTAAACTGCGCGATAAATTTTATTATGCGCTCATCGTTAAAACAAAGCGGGCGCTTTTGTCCCGCCAGGCCATAAAAGAGGAGCTCAAGGGTTTTCGGTCTGATTCCATAAAAATAGCGGTGAGTTTACGCTAAGACAGCAGTCATGAAATTCGTTTATTTTGGTAGTTCCCGGTTTTCAAAAATGGTTTTAGAGGCCCTTTTTGAACATAAGCTTGTTCCCCGGCTGGTGGTCAGCAAACCCGACCGGCCCCTGGGCCGGGGGTTGCATCTTTCTCCGATGGCGGTGAGTATTTTTGCCGCGCGCCATAAGATACCCCTCATAAAACCCGAGTCATTAAAAAGCGAATCCGTCCGCGCGGACTTAACCCGGGCCGAAGCCGATTTATTCATTGTGGCTGATTACGGAAGGATTATTCCTTCGGCGATACTGGCGATTCCGAAAATCTTGCCGTTGTGCCTGCATCCTTCTTTTCTTCCTTTTTACCGGGGGCCGGCGCCGATAGAGTACGTGCTCTTAAACGGCGATAAAGAAACCGGCGTAACTGTTTTTAAAGTCAGCGCGAAGGTGGATGCCGGAGACCTGATCCTGCGCCGGAAGGTGGCCATCGACTACCAGGATGATTTTTTCACCCTCAGCCGCAAGCTGGCCGCGGAGGGGGTCAGGCTGTTAGTAGAGGCCATCGCCAAAATTGAGGCCAAAAATTACAAACTGGTTCCCCAGGATGACTCCCTAGCTACTTATACCGCTAAAATCACCAAGGCCGACGGAAAGATCGTCTGGGGTAATCCGGCGGAAAAATTAAGGAATCTAATCCGGGCTACCCCGGGATGGCCTTCCGCTTATACCTATTACCGCAGGCGGATGGTAAAAATATTGTCGGCCGAGGTTAATGCCGAAAAAGCCGAGGCCCGGCCGGGGACGATTCTGGCGGTGCGCAAAGAAGGGATCAGCGTGGCTACCTCTCAGGGTATTTTAGTGGTTAAACGGCTGAAGCCCGAGGGGAAAAAAGAAATGGATTCCTGGTCTTTTGCCTCGGGTTACAAAATCAAAGCCCGCGATCGGTTTTTATCCGCACCGGAAAGATAAGTTTGGCAAGCCCTGTGATATATTTTTAGTGGACTTTTCTAAAAAAGCACGGTATATTAAGTCAATAAAGTATTTTTAAAAAAAACGAGGGAGCGATGAAAAAACACTTTACTATGATGGAGATAATGATTGCCATAGTTGTCGTGGTTATCCTGGTTACTATCGGCATCCCCGTATTTAATAATATCGTAGAGAACTCGGAAGCCCGGGTCTGCGAGGCCAATCAGAAAGTACTTCTGGGCGCGGTCGAAGCCTTCAGTCTGGAAACCGACCGCTTGCCGGCAGTATTGGGCCAGCTGCGCAAGGCGGACCTGGAAAAAGGCTGGGCCAAAGTTTTCCGGCAGGGAGGCCGCTTCCGGATAAAACTGGCTTATTTTATAGTTGACCTTAAGCACCGGGGTCTGGGTTACGCCCAAGGTCAGCGAGGGTCGTCAGAGCGGTGGGTGCAGCGTTATATCCAGGGCAATTTAAACGCCCTGGAATGCCCGTCCGATGAGGACGGCCGACCTTCTTACGGGCTTAATCCGGCCTTGGCTGACATGCCTTACCCGGTCTATCAGGCTTTGTCGTCGGAAACCCGCGTACTTGGCGATTGCAATTCCGGCCTTTGCGGAGGGTTGGACTTCAGGCACAAAAGGTATGGCTTTTTTCACCTGGAGAATTATGCCCATGTTATAACCAAGGGAGGAGTAGTACACGAAATAACTCCGGATGATGTTGGTGGTCGTGGACCATGGAATCCGGATATTGGCGATGACGACGATGATGATGACGACGATGGC
>CAYQUQ010000016.1:0-32128 GCA_964420965.1 uncultured Planctomycetia bacterium
ATAAAGTATCGAACCCCTGCGAATTTTTAGCGGAACTTACAGCTTCTCTCAGGGGGCTCTGTATTCCTTTATCGTGGGAAGTATAAATAGAAACTATTTTTTCTACATCATAACTCTGATTTCTACGGGCGAATATCTCAAAATACTGATAAACCGCCTTTTTCTTTTTAACGGCAATCTTACTCTTGGCCCGTAATTTCCGGCCCCCCGAAAATATAAGTATTTTTGCCGCCGCGGCAAGCTCAATCCGTGACTGGCTGGTCCTGGTCAAAAGGTATATGCCGTTCTTACCGAAACTGCCGGCGGACCTTGCACGTAGATGCCTGGAATTCAGCTGACGATAGCGGGCGACACCTCTATTCTGCACTGTCCCGTCTAATCCGGATCTTATCGTCAAGCGGCCCCGGTAATTTTCGGGCTTAATAACATACCGGATAGCGGCCCGATGCGGATCGCCCATATGCACTATCCTTTGAGTCTTAACCAAAGTTACCCGCCCCTGTTTGTCCTGGATGCGCATCTCTCTTAGAAGCAATCCTTTTCGCATATCAAGTTCCTGATGGTAAGAAAGTATTTTCCCGGAGAAAGGCCAAATCCAGTCTCCGTCCTCGATTTTAAATGTCAACGGCAGCCAGTTAGGACAATTTACGAAATCTTCATTGTAGATTAATCGACCGGCAATATGGGTGGATACTTTATTATACACTCCGGCGATATAGGTTCCGGGGTAGTGTATTCTGGAAGTGTAACTTTCCGGGGCAGCCCCCCGCGTCCCCATGTAACCGTTTCCCAGGGTGCAGAGAACCTCCCTTAGCCCTTCCCGGGCCGGCATGAATCTGTTATAAGTTATCTTCCAGGAAGAATAATTATTATTTCTTCCTGGCTTTTTTGCTCGCGATGATTTTTTCAAATAACTTCTTTACCTCCTCTACGGAAAACAACTGAAAATCAGCCGCGGAAACCCGGGGCTTTTTAGCCACTAGAACCGGCGTCCCCCTTGTCTTTATCGTCCGAAACGCATATTCATCGGTTGTATCATCGCCGATATATATTGCCGACACTTGATCCCAGGAAAGCTTTAAAGCCTGCATTATCCAGCGTATAGCTTTACCCTTATCCCATTCGATATCAGGCAGGATTTCGTAAACCTTTTTACCCCTCATCAGGCGTACGGCAGTGTGTTTCTTAATAACAGCGTTGACCGCTCTTTTAATTTTGGCAAGATGTTTAGAAGCGACCAGGCGGTAATGAACGGCGACACTGAATTTCTTCTCCTCTACCAGCGCTCCGGGAATACCTTTAAGTTCTTTTTTGAGCTTCCCGATTATGCGGGAAATAAGGGGTATCACTTTTTTGGCCCGGGGCTCAACCAGAGAAAATTTAGGGCCTAAAATATCGAATCCGTGGCTCCCGGCATAAAACAACCCCTTAATTTTTACCAGATTTTCCACGTCCTGCCTCATTCTTCCGCTGACGATAGCCACGGTATATTCTTTAGCCAACCGGCGCACCACCGAGCGCATTTCGGCACTCAGGATAGCCCACTCCGGCCGACCCACGATGGGAGTGAGCGTTCCGTCGTAATCAAGGAAAAACACCAGCTTCTTTTTGGGAGAGAAAATTGAAGCCGCGGATTTAAGGCAGGAAGGGTTAACGATTACCCGGCCCTTAGCTTCTTTCGGCTTCTTGCTCCAAAAGGTAAACAGACTTTTAGGTTTTCGCTTAAACCACTTTTCAATCTTAACGGTATTTATTGCCGATAAATCTCTAACCACAATGTCAGCGCCGTTTTCAAGAAGGTCGGATTCATTATTTTTTCTGGCCACACCCAGGACCAGGCCGAACCCGCCGTTCCTTCCGGCCATCACCCCGGAGGTGGCATCCTCAACCACCACCGACTCCGCCGGGTTTGAGCCTAAATTCCGGGCCGCGGTAACAAAGATATCCCCTTCGGGCTTACCCTTAAGGCCTAACTGGACTGAAACTACGCCATCCACCCGGGTTGCGAACAGTTTGGCGATACCCGCTGCTTTAAGAATCAACTCGCAACTCTTTGAAGAGGAAGCAACCCCCACCTTGATTCCGGATCGACGCAGGGATTTGACCAGCTTAACGGTTGAAGGGTAAATCTTAACGCCCCGGGTTTTAATTATATTCAAAAACATGGCATTCTTTTTGTTTCCGATTCCGCAGACGGTTTCTTTATCGGCAGAATCGGAAGATTTGCCGAAGGAGATGTTGATGCCGCGGGATTCTAAAAAACTTCTTACCCCTTCATAACGGGGTTTGCCGTCAACAAAGGGAAGATAATCGCCGTCGTGAGTGAACTCCTTGAATTTCTCTCCGTCTCTCTTCTCTCTCAAGCGTAAATATTCATCAAAAGCATCCTTCCAGGCCCGGGCGTGCACTAAAGCCGTCCGGGTAATAACCCCGTCTAAATCAAAAATAACGGAACTAAATGAATGCCTGGCCATAATCCTCCTTTTTAAATCTAAATAAAATTCTACCAAAACAAAAAGCCCTCCGCAACCTTTTATGTTCGAGAGAGAAAGCCCCTGATATCCTCAGATAAAAATCGCACTCGTAAACATCCGTAATCTTTTAGGCCAGGGAAAAGAAATCGGGGGAAAGCATAACTATCTTTCGCTGATATTTGCTGATAGTCTGCCGGGATAGGCCGGGTAAATTCAGCCGGGAATCAGCAAAAAATCCGCTAAACTTTCTTCGGCTCAACCACCCTTTCTGTTTACACAGCAAATAGCTTTTTGTTCCAGGGTAAGGCTTGAAGATCGAACAGGAAACCGAGGAGTGCGGTTCTATCGATCTTATCAATTCAAATGTTTCTTTAAGGGTGGATTCGTTTTCATAAGGACAGCCGACTATCGAAAATGTGTAAATAAAAATTTTATATTTTTTTAATAATCTGCAGCTTCGCAATATCTGCTCTTTTGTCCCGGGCCGGTTTAGTATTTTATTCCGGATATAATCACTCCCGCATTCAACGCCGATATTCACGGTGTGGCATCCGGATTCTTTCAGCAAACGAACCTTCTCCTCGGTGAGGTTGGGCCGGACCAGACACCGGAAAGGCAGGTGTATCTCTTCCCGGTATTTTTTCAGAAACACTCTCAGCCATTTGATATTATCGGCAAAAGAATCATCCCAGAAGTGGATTTTAGATATCTTATATTTCTTTTTAATAAACTTAATCTGCCCTGTGATATACCCGGAGCTATGCCTTCTGCAGAATGAACCGCTCTGGTTATAGAGCTGCCTTAGCCGGTAGTTAAAACAATAATTGCAGGCACCGGGACAACCCCGGGAGGCCATTATGTCAGCCTGACCCACAGCTCCCAGTTGAGGTAAAATTTTGTTCGTATAGCGCCGGTCTAAATCGACAACTCTATTCTCTTCCAGAATCTCCAGATCCTCTAAGGGCAAACTGTCTAAATTATCGATTAAGCTGCGCTGAGGGTTCCGGATTATCTTTCTTTTTCTCTTGAACCAAAAGTTACAGACATCGGTATAACTGCGTCGACTCTGCATCCGGTCCAGAAGCTCGAGCAAAGCATATTCGGATTCTCCCAGGCAGATGCCGGAAAGCCCCTTGACTCTTATCGTGCCTTCGGGGTCTGAGGTGGCGTGCGGGCCTCCGGCGATTATGAAAATATCGGGGAATGTTTCCTTGAGATAATTTATCACTTCCTTTCCGATCTTAAAAAAATCGCTGATAAAGCTGACCCCGGCAACGGCGGGCTTGAAATCCTCGATTTTTCTCCTCAGCTGATACTTTACCTCACCGCTGCCATCATGAAAATGTGAACATAAAACCGGGAAATAAGAAACTGCGTGTCCGGACTCCTTCAAGACAGCAGCCATTGAGGTTATCCCGAATGAATAATTATGCATTATTGCGGGGATGCTCTCCCCGACCATTTGAATAAACAAAAACTTCAGGACAATTCTCCTTTTATGTTTTTAGCGCATTAAAAAATTATTTATCGCGGCGGGTACTTTATCCAGCGAAGAATCATTGTAACCGAGCACAAAAGAATCTGCGTTTTTCGTAAGGCTGTAGAGGGTCCAAAATATCCGGGGACGTGTTCCCCTGGGATAAAGGGCGCAATTGATTTTACACAGCCTGCCCAGGGCTTCATCCCGAGATAATCTTTTCATATAGACGCCTCGCGCCGGCGCATATCGGGGAAATAATATCATCCTGCAGTTGTAATTCCTGATGTTTCCGTCTCCGCCGAAGGCCGCCCTGGTAGAAATGCGGCGCCTCCCCCCGTAAATATGGCCTTGCATAACATATCGTTTAAGTTCCGGATAACGTATCAACGATTTATTATCCAGGCCCATTTTAGTCGGCAGCGGGAACAAGGTAACCTTGCCCCGTTCCAATCTAAGATAACAATCGTCATCGGCCATAAAATTAAATCCGTTTTTGGCCAAAGTTAAAGCTAAAGTGCTCTTTCCGCTTCGCTGCGGACCGTTGATAACCACGCAATCCCGGCCCCGGCTTACCGCTGAAGCATGCAGGAAACATAACTTTTTTCCGGCGAGAATAAATCGCAGCGGCTCCATCAGGATAAGGTCAAGGATACGCTCCTTAAGTGAATCTTCGAAATTCAGAATATCTGCCCGCACTACCTTCGTTCTTGCATCCGCTTCGACTTTCGCCAAAGCGCTGCCGAAAGAAAGCGAGAACCTGCCGGTCTGCCCCCCTTCCCTGCTGTAAATAAACTTATCCTTCACTGTAAGCCTTGCCGGAGATAGCTCATTTAAGTAGAATTCCACTGTAAGGCTAGAATGCACGCCCTTGCCCTTCCGGTTTAAATCCAGAATGTTCTTGACCAGGCTCCTGATCCGCTTGCTATTGGTATTAATCTTTAAACAGATATTTCGGCTTACATAAACATCCCGGTACACCATTCAGCTCCTCTCGCCCCGATTAAGATATTTCTTCCGTATTTTTCGGTGTTCAGCCTGAAGGGCATCTTGATGCTTTAAGCATAAACAATTTTCATCAAGGTAATATAAACACAAAAATTCCGGCAGATGAAGCAGGGGGTAGCGTTCGGCTATTCTTAACCAAAATTCATAATCGCCGGCGACTAAATAGCTTTCATCAAAGAATCCCAGCTCATCATGCAGGTTTCTTCTCCACATCGGACGCGGCCCGCAAACAGCTCTCAGTAAAAGTTCTTTATGTGAATAATCGGGAACCCGGCAGGATTCCCAGTGCTCTTTTTTCTCCTTTGAAGAATTCATGCTGTCGTTAGCCGTATTCGTGAAATAGACGTCTGAGTAAACTAAAGCCGCTTTAAGGTTATGGTCCAGAACATCAGCCATAAGCTCAAAGGCATCGGGTCTGGACCGGTCATCGGTGTTGGCGCTTACAATATATCGGCCCGAAGCCATCTTTACGGCCCGGTTCCAGGAAGTATAAAGCGATTCTGGCTGCGGGGTCCTATGATATCTGATATTGCTGAATTTTTTCATGTAATCGGATACGATCGCTTGTTCATTTTCTTCGGAAGCGCTGTCGATGACTATCACCTCAAGGTCATCGGCAACTGTCTGCTCTAAAAGGTTATCCAGACATCCCGAGACAAACCTGGCACTGTTGCGGGTAGATACGATTGCGGATATCTTCTTATTCATATATATGAAAATTCACGCATACCGTAAGAACAACCTGGACAATAGAAACTTCGGCCCTTTTATTAACCGTAAAATACGGTACGCTCTCTTTAGGTCTATCTTCATACCCTTAAAGTAAATTCGCTTCACCCTGGCCATATTCTCGAATATTCCTGCCTCAAGAAAAGATAGCCTGCCGATTATACGGGAAAAAAACCGCCAACGGTTCCTGTTTAAATCTATTTGCCGGCCCTTCCTGCGGATACCCACCACTCGGCCCAGCAAAAGGCTGCCGGCAACGGGATCATCGAAGCTAAGGTAATTATCAGCCTTGGCTTCTATGTATTGCACCGCGTCCTTGCTTTGTTTTAGGGAAATAAACCGGTGCACTACAAACTCCCCACCTCTTTTATAAACTATGATATCCCCTAAAAACAATTCTTTAGCCGCGGCCTCTTTAACCGAAAGCTCATCCCCGGTTGCCAAAAAAGGGCTCATACTCCCGCCGTTATGCGTAAATATGTGCGTACCGGTAGCCCGGCTGGCGGAATCTCGCAATTGAATGGCGATTTTCTCTACCGCTAAGCCTGACAGCATTTTACCCCTGAATCCTCTTTCGCCCCGCTTCCAGAACCGAGAGCTAAAATTTCTTCCCGGAACAGGGCGCCGATAAAGAATTTTATATCTCTCCTTAGCTCTTCCGGCTCTACTTCGTACTCTTCGGCTAAAAGATTCAAAATTTCTTCCTCGGACATCCTGTCAATTACATATTCCCATATTTTTGCGGAAATACCCTCAAGTTCATAATGTTTTTGCTTGCGCAAATTCACTATCCGCTGGCCATCCTCGGCCGGCCACCACAAAATATGATTAGGCTTAAATAAACTTTGGCCACCGACCTCAACAGCCAGGGGCCTAATCGATGCTGCCGGCTGCAGGAACTTATCGCTGAGCTCTACCGGCCGCAAACCCGAAAAAAAAGACAGCTTTTGCTTCAACAACGCATATAAACAGCCGGAGATCAAAACTGCCACGTACACCACCTTACGCAGGGAAAACCGGCTGTGAACCTCATCGCTTTTCTTAAAATGCCGGGCCAGCTCCGGCAGGATAGAGATTTTTAGAATCTTTTTATATTTTACGCTTAAATTCCCGATTCCTACGCCGCTTAAAAAGAAATCTCTGGAGTTCTTGGCGTTTTTATGAAAAACAATCGCGTCCGGAACATAGGCTATACGATACCCTTTAAGATAAACACGCCAGGAACAATCCACATCTTCCTCATGCATACCTAACGCTTCATCTAGAAACCCTATTTCTTCCAGAATCTTCCTGTGAAAAACGGCGTTACCGAAACCGGTAAAAGGTAAATAATATTCATTTCCGTATATTCTGTTTTTATTGATGCACCGCTTGTTAAAATCTAATACTGCCCCTGCGCACCCGGCAATTCCGTCATTATCCAGAAACGCCACCAAATTTCTAAGCCAGTCTTTATCGGCAACGCAATCGGCATCGATGAAAGCCAAAAATTCACCGCTGGAGAGCTCTACCCCTTTATTCCGGGTTTTAACCAGGCCGGCTCTATTTCTAAACAAATATGTTTTTGCCTGAATATCGGCAGCGGAAATGTGCGCAGCGGGGTTACATCCGTCTCCGACGATAACCAGTTCAATATTTTCCCGGGGGTAGGTCTGGCTGCGAATAGACTCAAGGCATACCCCTAATGTCTCTTTTCGGTTATGCCGGGAACAGACCGGAATGATAATGCTTACCAAAGACATGAAATGAAGCAGATGAAGAAGAAACCTCTCCCCTTATTTGCCCGAGGAAATTACAGCTTGTCCTTAGCAGCCTAAGCCAATCTTGTGGATTTGCTTATGCTTCTTGAGTGAAGGTTTTTTGTAAACCTTCTTTTGCGTCTGCTTTTTCTTGGAACTATCCATAAAATCTCCTTGCCTGTTTATCTAACCTGAACTAACTCTTCGTTTTTTAAAACCTTTATAAATCCCCTGATGTCTTCACGGGCCGTTTTTTTATCTACCGAATATTCACCCGTAATACCGGCAGCTATTTCTTCCTCGTTGCGGCTGTTAACGACCATGCCCCAGATAGCACCCCCTACTCCGTCTAAGCTGTAGTAGTGGCCCGAATCTATATTGAGTATTATCATCTCTCCGTCTACACATCGCCAGAACACCTTCTCTTTGTCTATATAATACACGATATTCTTCCTTTTCGAATATACTACATTCGCCCCGTACAAAAGTCAATAAGAATTACGGAAGCTCGGCTAAACTTTACTCCCCTATGTCATGGTGGCTGTTAATACCGTATATTTATCTAAAGGCTTAAACCCGAATCTGGCAAAAAAATCAGGGGTAACGGTCGAAACGGCTATGCAGCGGGCGCCTTTTGCAAACAGACGCTCTATGGCCGTATGGGTCAATAAGGAGCCGAGCCCGATCCGGCGCCATTCCTTGGCCACCCCCAGGGCATAAAGACAGCCTGCGCTCCGGTAATCGCCGCTGAATGCGCGGGGAACAATACCCCGTATTTTAAATAAAAAGAGCTCCTTTTCAATCCCGGTAAAATAACTACGAAATCCGATAATCCGGCCGTCGTGCTCGGCCAAACCGATCGTGTAATCAGGGCTAGCGGTAGCAAAAAACCGCTTAACCACCAGCGACCACCAGGGGAATTCAGTATCCGTGAATGCCATTAAATTTTCCCGATCCCTTTCCTCGCAATTCCTCACGGTAACTCTTCTATGCTCAATGTTTCTCCTAGCAACACCTGTGCTAAAGTGCTCTCTTTCGAGCAACACATTGTACATTTCATGCCGGTTTCCAAATCCCTGGCGTAAAAAGTATTGTATCTGTTCGCTGTGGCTTTCGGAATTAAGGCTCTTTAAAATTCCGCTATAGCCGCGGGCAATAAGAAGCCTGCTGTATCCTTTGCGCTTCGCTAATCTTAAAAGATAGCTTAACGCGTAAGGGCGCAGCTTACGCCTGCCTCTTATCGGACGGATAAAAAAAAGCGAAATGATCCCGGTTCTGTAGTCCTGGAAACTATTCACGGGGTCATCCTCGATTAATGCAATCCCCACAATCTTCGACTTCCGCACCACGACGATAAATTGATTATCTGAAAATACTATCCGTTTTTCGATACAGTCCTCAAAAAGGGACTCGTCCAGTTCGCTATCGGCAAGATCGTTAACGTTCATAAACTCGATGAGTTTTTTCCTTTCAACCTCTTTATAGGTTTTAATCTTAAAAATCATATCGATAATGTGCTTAATTTACAGAAGCCAACCGCTTGCGGCCATACTAATGCCTGCCGCTCTTAAGAACGTCCTTGTAGATTTCTCTATATCGCTCCGCCTGAATTTGAACGGTGTATCTTTCTTCCACTAGCTCCCGGGCATTTCGGCCCATCTGCCGACGTTTAAACGGATGGCTAATCATAAACCCCATTTTATCGGCAAGATCCCGGGAATTTCTTAGCTCCGCAAGCAGACCTGTTTTATCCGGGATTATCATATCGGGCAAGCCCCCGGCGTTAAAACCGACAACCGGGACTCCACAAGCCATAGACTCTAAGCATGCAAGAGGGAAAACATCTTCCAAAGAAGGAACCGCGCATATATCGGCGCTCGAGTACGCCGAGGGAATAAGTCTTTGATCATGAATATGTCCGAGGTGATAAAGAGATATCCCGCTTAAACCAGCGATCCCCTTACATTCCTGTTGCGCCCCAAAAGTTACCAGGCCTACTTTTGAAAAATCTATTCTACCGCCAAGAAACCTTAAAGCCCTCAAAAGATACTCGAAACCTTTTCTTGACGTTTTATAGTCAGAGACAAAAAGAATGAGTACTTTATTTTGCGGTAGGCCGAAAGCCTTCCGGGAATTCCGTCGATCGCGTTTTTTAAACACATTGAGAGGTAAGCCGGTACGCAGCAAGTCAACATTGGAATTTCTAAATAACAGGCTCCTCCGGGCACAATCAGTTATCCATCTGCTGATTCCAAATATATGTATATTCTGCCCTTGATATAATTTCCTTTTTGAATTAAATATCTGCCAGGAAAGATCACGGTGTTTCCCGGAATTCAACTGCGGGCAATTTCCGCAACCGGTCTCGTATTTTAAACAACCCTGAGTATAGTGGCAACCGCCGGTAAAATGATTCATATCATACAATGTCCAGACTATGGGTTTTCGGCCGACCTTAGGGAAAAATTCCCGATAATCAACCATATTCGCTATCCAATGTAAATGAATAATGTCGGCTTTTTGAACAAGAGGATTATCGCCTATATTATATAGACTTTTTGCATTGCTAAATAAATCATGGCCCTGAAAACTAAGATTAAGATAATTGATTTCGGAAAAAAACTTTTTAAGACGCTCACCGTATTTACGGCTGTTGAATATATTGTCGCTCTGTTTTAACTGGATAATATCCCGATCTGACTGCGTGCGGCGAAAGACCAGCATTTTAGAGTCCACCCTAATCGTTCTTAAACCTTGATGAATCCTTAGGGCTGCATTTCCGGCGCCGCCTTTGTCTAAAGTGGAAATATGAAGAACCTTCATGTTACTGATTATATTGTTGCTGAATTACCTTTTTCGTCTTTTTCTTACCAATATCGCCACCAGCTTATCGACCCGGCGAAAAATTCCCGGACGGTAAAGTTGCAGGTAATTCACCACTATTCCGTATGTCCGGTGTATTGATCTTAAAGGCTTTTTTAAAAAAATCTTATAATCCGTGAGGCTGATAACAAAATTCTTAATCAGGAATAATTTTATGAAATCTCTGTCATCTATATTGCGGCATAAATACATCAGTAAAGGATTAGCCGCGTTGCGCCTCATTCTGCTTAAAACAAATTCCGGGATATCGGCCTTAGCCGCCCTGCGGGCAAAAATCAGTAAAGAAAAAAACTCGGATTTATTTTCGCTGAATCTACAAAAATCGAGCAGGCTATCCCAGGAAATCTTACTGCCGTAATGCTTTATTATCTTCTTAATCTCGTAAAGGAAAAAAAGAGTGCAGTATACCACCTCGCTCTCCCTGGCCTTGAGGTCAGGCCAGCTGCAGGGAGTGATTCCGGCGTAATCTTTAATAAAATCTAAGCCGGTAATGAGAATATGTCCGGCCGGACTTAAGATTTTTATTCTTGTCTGCTCCCAGTTCATCTCTTCGCATGAACCCAGAAGTCTCTTTATTGTCCTCTCTTTGTCCCGGAAAACGATATCCCAATGCAATTCCAGCTTAACCGGGCCTCGGTAATAAATATAGTGGAAATGGTATTTTGAGAAAAAATCTTTAGTTAAGTCTATACCCTCTTCTTTGGAAACCCTCGCATAGTCTTCATGATAGCCCATGCGTTTCAAGATATCTTTCGCTCTGGGTAAATCCTTTTTTCTCACTAATGCGTCAATATCGGTCATAGACCGCAAGCCGATATCATCCCGGTAAACCGTAGCCAGAAGCGCGGCCCCTTTAAGAAATATTAAATCTATCTCCGCTTTTCTGAATTCTTCAGCTAATTCCCGGATTGCCCGCTTAAATTTCTCATTCTTAGCCACAATATTGATATAGCGAAGTTTGATTTGATCGGCTATTTCCCCCGGTACTTCCAAGCCCGCGGCAAACGCCTTTGATTTTAGATATAGAGGGAGAAATACCCGAAACCCCAATCCTAAGGCTTTTGGCCAGTCAACCTCGGGGCCGTCCTGGCTAAATCTGCTGACTGCAGCCTTAAGCTCATCCTCGGATTCCGAACTTATACAATTGAATAAAAGTCTGTCGAGATTATCAAGCACGGCCATAATCGGAAGGTAAAACTATACTTTACGGGCGGTTTAACGGGAAATAATGCCTGCAAGGCAAACGTCGACTACAGGATAAATCCGGAGCGGACGGTCAGGGTCTTAAGCCTTTAAATCATTAAGGGCAATGATAAATACTACCAGAAAAACCAGGTCGAAAACACCGAAGGTAATCCAGATGTTGGGCATGTTACCCATCAGCCAGTGGGAAAATACCACCGAGCAATAACAAATCTTGAGCATAATCCCGTAGTGAATCAATATCCGGTTACCGATGGGGTTTTTGGCGATATTAAAAAACATAATCGCAAACAGAATCAAGAGCAGAGCGGGAAAGTGTATATAACCGAGGTGATTGGGCGGGGTAACCCCGGCCAGTTCAAAAAGCTTTAACGGCAGTGCTAAAAATGCTACCCCTAAAATTCCGTCATATAAAGCGGCGAATACGAAAAACGGCTTAATCCATCCCGGCACTTCTTTCATTTTGCCCTCCTTTTTTTCTTTAAACCTATTTTATCTTATAAAAATACATTATCAAGCTAAATAATCCTGATGTAAATCAAATAAGAATCCGACCAGTATAAAATTAACCAGATACAATACCCCGGCCATTAAGGGGTTAACCAGGGCGATAAAAGAAGTTTTAAACAAAACCACCCCCCGGAAATTCCACTTCAAAGAATAATAGGCATCTTTGCCTGCGGGGCGTTTAAAAAAAAGAAAAGCGGTATACTGCAGAATAATAAATGTAAGCAGCATTAAAATAAGAAAATAGGGGTTGATATCGTCTTTCCATACCGGCGAATAGAATAAAAACAAGAGTACGCTGAAAGGAAAAGCACTTACCAAATGATTCAGGTACTTGGCCTTCCCCGGCCCGAGCTGAACGATAACCGTTTTTTTGCCGGCGGCCTTATCTCCCCGGTAATCCTTGTAATAAGTAAAAAAAGCGGCCATGATATTTATCATAATTATTGCCGTGGCCAGTAAAAAGAGCTTTTTATCGGCAAAGATTCCCAAGCCTTCTTTATTCACGCACATGGCCCCGTAGTAAAGGCAGGGAGCCAAAAGCAGGCTAAACACGATATTGCCCAACCAGGGTATTTTTTTGGAAAATTCATAGGCGATATTCAGGATAAAGACGAATAGATACAACACCAAAGCGGATGGATTAAGATAAAAAGTAACGATCCCCCCCAGGATAAAGAGAAACATGCTCAGTAAAATCGCCGGCCTCCGGGGCAAGGCACCGGTGACTAAAGGCCGATGGGGAGCGTTGATCTTATCCTCCGGTAACCCCAGGAGGTCATTGATTACCTGGTTAACCCCCCAGCCCAAAAAAACCACACTCAAAACAGCGGCGGCCCGGCCAAAGCTTACCGGCCGGCCGGAAAATACCAACCCCAGGCACCCGGCCATACCCGAGACAAAAAAGAGGTACGGCCGCATTGATTTAAGGTAAGCAAAAGAGATTTTTACCCCGTGCTTATATTTTTTCACAAATCCTCATTTTTTTATACAAGGGCACTTCCTTACCCTTATTAAACGAATTCATAATCACCTGGGCCGCTCTACCCTTAACCGGTAAAGACGATAGCTTACTCTGATCGATACATTGCGATATCGCACAGCTCTCGGTATTGCATAACCAGTTCATCCCCGGTTTTTTAAACTGTGTTCTCATCCGCCGGAAAATCTTTTTGAATTCCTCCTCGCGCACGTTGCCGCAGGAAAGATTTAAAAACTCACAGGGCTGAACCTCCCCGTGGGCATTCACGTAAAACCGCTCTACTCCTCCGGCCGTACAGCCGAAAGCAACGCTGGAGGCTTCAAAGACCTGCATGGAGAGTGACGGCCAGTGTTTAAATTTCTTACCTTTATTAATCTCCACGTGCCGCGCACAAAGATTGTTTAAGAATTCCTCGTCCATCATGGTGTTGGGCCGGCCCAGCCAGCCCCCGGCCGGCTTCTGGTGAATTACCTGGACAAAGCTGACCTTTAAATCTGCCGCCAAAGCCATAATCTTCTCGATACCGGACTCATTAATCATTTCCGCGGAAGGGCAGCAATTTATCACTGTGGCTACACAGGCAGCGTGGAAAATCCGGATGGCCTCGCAGGCAATTTCAAAAGCCCCTTCAAACTCAACAAATTCATCGTGCTTCTCCGGCAACCAGTGGTGCAGGGAAACCATGACCCCGTAAAGCCCGGCTTCTTTCAATTTAACCGCCTTGGCCAGGCTTAAAGTGTGTCCGGTGGTATTGATCCAAACTTCCCTTTCTTGATCAAAGCTCCTGATCAAAGCCAGCAATCTCTCAAACTGCAATAACGGCTCTCCCCCTTCAACGTCAAACATGCTTGTGCCGATATCCTGAATATCCTTAGACAGTTCAATGAGTTTATCCAGGGGTAGATCCTCTCCGGCATCATTTTTCTGATAACAATGTTTACATTTATAACCGCAGGCTTTCGTCATCGAAAAAACAACGCTGGTCGGAAAAGTGTCTTCGCCCAGTAACAGAAATTTACTTAAGGCCTTATAGAACGCCGGGGTGGGAAAAGCCGGCAAATAAAGGTGTATCTTGTAGGTATTGCCGATTTTAACCGCCTTGTTGAAGCTGAAAACTTTAGCCAGAATGAATATACGCTTTATAAAAATCAAATATTGTTTAAAAGTTATCTCCCCTTTTAAAAAAAGAAAAAAGTACCTTATGATTATAGTTATCCCCATGCGCAGATCCAGCCCAACCCGCTTAAAGCCGATAATATATTTCTGATTAAGCCCTTTGTTGCTTTTATTAATACTCCCTTTTAAATAACCGTTATCCCGCCACCACCTAACCGTCTCGGCAATACCTTCTTTAAGCGGGGTCTGAGGAACGAAATCTAAAAGTTTCTTGGCCCGGCTCACGTCATAAACATTATTGCAGTAAAACATTTTTACTCGGGAACGGGTCAGAAGCCAGGGCTTCTTGGCCTTAAATGCCTTGGCCATAATTTCGGAAAGTAAGCCCAAAGGATACATCACCCAGAAAGGAGCATAAACCGGCGGCTTAACATCCAATTCTTGGCAGAAAAAGGTAAAGTATTGACGGATACCGGGGGCGTCTTCGTTGCCGATATTGAAAACATGCACTCCCGGTAAATCTCTCCCTAAAGCCCTTTCTAAGGATTTAGCTAAATCTTTGACGAAAATCACATGAAATTTATTCTTTTTTCCCATCGGAGCTATCGGGAATCCGGCCAGAACGGTTTGGCAAAACTCAAAAGGCCCGGCTCCGAACTCCCGGGGCCCGTAAACCCAGGGCGGCCGGATAACTATAAGATTGATCTTGTTTATTTTGGCAAAATCAATCGCTTTTCTTTCGGCCAGCATTTTCGTATAGCGGTAATTATTCATTCCCGATTCAAAAAAGCGGGATAAAAAATAGCGGGCTTTCGGTTTATAGGGGGAATTCTCATCTTTAGGAACCGGACAATCCTCCTCCCCCAAAACAGCACAAGTGCTGACCAAAATAACTTTTTTAACTCCGGCTTGATAAGCCGCGCTCATTACGTTGAGCGTGCCCTCGACATTAACCTTAAAGAAGTCTTGGCTGCGGCCCCAGTCGGATACCAAAGCAGCCAGATGAAATACGCTATCGGCTCCGCGCATTCCCTCTTGTAGAACCTTAAGGTCATCTAAATTCCCTTTGGTAATCTCAATCTTATCTAAAGGCAAGAATCTTAAATTACTGCTTTCCCTTACCAGGGCCGTAACCGCGTAATCGAAATTTACCAGCCTATCGACCAGATGGCTGCCGATAAAACCGGAGGCTCCGGTTACAAATACTTTTTTGTTCTTCTCGCTGATCAAGAAATCACCTCTAAAGCCCGGGGTAAGCAATCGACTTCTAAAGGAGTCATCCCCTGGGCGTCGCCGTCAAACTCAACTAAGGCCCGCGCATCCGGGCAGAATATCTCTACTTTTCTTCCGTACCGTATTGCCGCTCCTTTAAAATTAAGAAAATTACCGACATAGAGCCGGGGTAAATTAGCCAGCAGAGAAAAATAAGGCCTCTTCTCCACTGAAAATATAAACAGCCTTCCGTCGTTGGGCTCAACCCTATTAAAAATGCGCATACCCGAAGCCAGATAGGGGTCTTTACCTACAGTTAAATTTATTAACCGCTGGTATTCTACCTTCCGGCCGTCGATTGCAACCTGAAGGTCAACGCCCTTAAAGCGGGTCAGCGAACTTAGGGTCGCGCATAAAGTTCCCAGGAAATCCCCCAGGTATTTACGGTAGCGCGAATTGGCCTTACCGGCAATAAAAGGCCCCAGACCTACGTTAACGCTACTCCCAAAATAAGAAATTTCCTTTTGATTTTCACGGTTAAAGTAAGTGATCCGGCCGACATCGACGGATTTACTTTTTCCGCGCCATAAAGCCTCTAAGGCCTGACTTAAATTTACGGGGATGTTATGGTGACGGTTAAAATCCGGGCTGGTACCGATATGCAAAACCCCCAGTTTTACCCCGGCAGAAACTTCTCTCGTCTTGAAAAGGCCGCTGATTACCTCGCAGATCGTACCGTCCCCGCCTACGGCTACAATGATATTAAACCCTTTTGTTACGGCTCGCTCGGCAATAAAAACGGCTTGGCGAGGAGCTTTAGTCATCTCATAAGTAAACTCAACTCCGCGGGCCGTAAAATAAGAAAGTATTTCCTTAATTTTTTTCCGGGATTTTCCCGCATGGGCAGCGGGATTTATCACTAAATAATATTTTAAATTAACCATCGGGGCTCTGCTTTGGCGATTTCAGTAAAAGCCTCGATAACCGCGTCAATGTCTTCTTCCTTAAGGGCCGCGTTGATAGTCAACCGGATACGCGGTGATCGTTTGGGAACGCTGGGAGGAATAAAGGGCACTCCGTAAACTCCTCTTTCAAACAACATTTTTGCGGCCCGAAAAGTATCGGCGCTGCTGGGAAAAACAACCGATACCAGGGGGGTTGTCGAATCGGTAAGGCGAAACTTAAGAGATTTCAGGGCCGAGTATAATTTTTTAGCGTAAATTGTGATTTTTTCCCTTAATTCGGGGTGTTCCTTGGTGTATTGCAGAGAAATCAAAGTTGCGGCCGCAATAAGGGGGGGCAAAGCCGTGGAATAAAAATACATCGGGGTTTTGTAGCGAAATTCGTCAATTATTTTATTCCTAGCCGCGATAAATCCCCCGAAAGTCCCGATAGCTTTACCGAAAGAGCCGGTCACCAAATCCACGCCGTCATAAACATCAAATACCTCTAATATACCTCGGCCCTCTTTTCCCAGCACCCCTAAGCCGTGAGCGTCATCGACGATGAGAAAAGCATCATATTTTTTTGCTGCGCTTACGATTTTATCCAGAGGGGGGATGTCTCCGTTTGTGCTGTAGAGGCCTTCGACAACGATAAATTTCATACGGAAATTGCCCGACTGCGCTAATATCCTCTCCAGTTTGTCCGTATTGTTATGCGGGAATATTTTAAACGCCGCCTTACTTAAACCGATACCGTTAAGCAGAGAAGAGTGGATCTCTTTATCGCCAATAATCAAATCTTCTTTCTGGGCTAAAATCTGAAAAACACTCATATTGCATTGATAGCAGGAAGGGAATATCAGAGCATCATCCTGATTCAGGAAACGCGCGGTTTCAATTTCAAGCTGCCGGTTTAACTGGCTCTGGCCGATCACGATGGGCGTACCACAGAGGCTTAAGCCGTATTTATCTAATGCTTTTTGTGCTTCCCGCTTTAGAATACTGCTGTTAGCGATACCTAAATAATCGTTAGTGCCCAGTGATATTAAAGATTTGTTGCTGACTTTAACCCTTCGGCCCAAACCGCTTTGTACCAGCTGGTAATAAGGATTAAAATTAATGTCCTCGGCCAGCTTTTTGTCAATATAAAGGCTCTCGATTAACTTCTGTTTAGACATTTTACGCTCCGTTTTTTACCCTAACTTATCAAACCACTTATACAGTAATCCGGATAGGATTTTAAGCTCTGTCTTGCTTAAAAAATTACCTAACCGGGATAATTTTGCACAATATCCCGGCCAGACCTTATCCAGCAGGGCCGAACCTTTAGCGGAAATCTTAACTAAGTTAACGCGCCGGTCGTTCTTGTGGTTATTGCGCTCAATCAACCCCTCTCGGCCCATGCGGTCTAAAAGACGGGTCATATTCGAAGGGGTTACAATCAGGCGTTTCCCGATCTCGGCCTGGCTGATCCCTTTTACCCTCCCCTGGTGTTTAATAACCATCAGGGCATTGAATTTAGAAGGGCTTAAATTGAATGGCTTTAGATACTCGGACACCTGCCGGTTAATCCGGGAATAAATACAGGCGGTTTCATAGACTACGGCCCGGTCCGGGCTTTCGTCTTCTAAGTTAATACCGAAACGTTCAAAATGACCCATGATTAACCTCAGATATAGTTTACATATCAACTATTGATATGTCAACTATTATTTTACCCTGCCGCCTGGAGACATAAGCTTAAACTTGCCGAATTTTAGAGTACGAAAAGAGCGAAGAAGAGTTTAAGAATGCGGTTTGGACGGGACTCCTATTTGGTTAACTTCCGGGCGATAATGGTAATCAGCACCGCCATCATCAGATACCCCAGGAAGACATTAACGGTAATAACAAAATAGGCTAAGTTGGACATGAGCTGGTATGTTCCGAATCCCAAAGTGGCAAAAATGTTAAATGAAAAGTATAAACATTCAAAATAAGATAGCTTGGCACCGACGGCGTCTCTTACTATGTCCAGCGTGTAGTATACGCCGGAAAAGGCCAACAATAATAACATTATCCAACCCACCCAACGCAGAGGTCTTTCACCGTATCCGCTGGTCCAGTTCCAGACAGTAAGCGCGGAACAACGAATCCAGTCGCGTCGGTTTAAAGTGGCTCTCTTGGTAACAGCCCCCATTCTCTTTAAATACATCGCGCCCGAATCCCGGTAAAGACCGTTGCGATCCAGGGCATCGTGAATATCGGAATATAGATTTTCAAGATAGAGGTAATAATTCCAACGCGAGGTCTGCTTGTCTTCATACCCTAACCTGAATCCCTGCTCGGCTTTTCTGATGCTATCTAAATATTCTGCGGCTTGATGCTGGGGGTGATAAATAAGAGATATTGCCGCCATCTTGTAGTGTTTTCCGGCCTCGATAAAAAATTCCTTTTTGAGGGTTAAAAACATGTCTCCGGCTGAGTTAAACGACTTGGCTGCCTCATCGTAGGCTTTGACATCGGTGAAAAGATTGCCGGAACGGGAAAATTGCCGGCCGGCCTCCAGAAAATCCGCGCGGCTCTTATATATTTCACCGGCCTTATTAAGTGCCATCCCCGCCTTGTAGAATTCCGACTCCTTTTTAAATAAATTTACGGCATTAAGAATTATCTCCAGGGCCCGGTCGGGATTTCCGCTCTCGATGACCTCCTGGGACAGGGAAACATACATATTAGCGGCCTCTATCGTATAACCTTTGGCTAAAAGCTTATTAGCTTCATGAATCTTTCTCTCGTAACTCATTACCTCCTCCTTTATTACTCACTTAATATACATAATACTCTCAAGATGCAAAATTAGCAAGAGTAAAAAGAAAGAAGCCGGCAAAAGTGCCTGATTGTTATTTAAAAGGTGATATTCCGGTAATGATCGATGCGTCTTATCTCTTTATTCTTATCCAGGACAATGCATACCGCATCAACTCTATAGTCCTTAACGTAACCTTTCCGCGCGGTATAGGCTCTGGCGTTATGGATGAGTCTATTCAGCTTGTTGTGATTGAAAGACTCCTCGGGAGACCCGAACCGTTCTCCGATTTTTGTCCTTACCTCAACAAACACTAACCTTTTTTTGTGCCGGGTAACTAAATCTATCTCGGCGTATTTGGTTTTATAATTCTGCGCGATAATTTTATAACCTTGATTCTCTAAATATTCTTTGGCGATCGCTTCCCCCAAATATCCGATTGTAATGTTGTTTGCCTTCATCGGGTATTCCCTTGTTCTCGGGGACGGTACTGTAAGGCTTCGGCCATATGAGAAACTGCTATGCCTTCGGCACCTTCTAAATCAGCAATGGTACGCGCAATACGTACCATCTTAAAATAAACCCGGGCTGAAAGCTGAAAGTTGGCACCAGCCCTCATAAGAATCTGGCTGACCTCTTCTGAAAGCCAGCAGTATTTTTTAATCTGTTTATTACGCATCTCGGCATTGGTGTAAATGCTTTCTTTAGCGAAGCGTTGTTTCTGAATCTGTCTGGCCTTAATTACCCGTTCTCTTATTACCTCTGAAGGCTCTAAAGTTTTTTTCACCCGTTCATCGCCGGTAAGTTCTTTAATGTTCACCACCGGAACTTCCAGGCAAAGATCGATGCGGTCTAAAACCGGCCCGGAAATTCTTTTTCTATACCTTTCTATTTCTCTTTGACTGCAAATACAGACCTTTTTGGGATGATATAAATATCCGCAGGGACAGGGGTTGGCTGAAGCCAGGAGAATAAACCGCGAGGGAAAAGTTCCTTTTTCCCGGCTGCGGCAAATAGTAATCGAACCGTCTTCTAGGGGCTGCCTTAAAGCCTCTAAGGCTGCTCGGGAGAATTCATTAAACTCATCTAAAAACAGTACTCCCCGATGAGCTAAACTGATTTCCCCCGGCTTCACCCTGCTGCCTCCACCGATAAGTCCGATATCAGAAATAGTGTGGTGAGGAGATCTAAAGGGGCGGGTTCTGATTACCGAACCTTGGGGCGGTATAAGCCCAGAAGCCGAATAAATTTTAGTTACCTCCAGAGATTCTTCTTCGTTTAGTAAAGGTAAAATTCCTGAGAAAGCGCGGGCTAACATTGTCTTTCCGGAACCCGGACTTCCAACCATAAAAACATTATGACTCCCGGCGGCGGCAATCTCCATTGCCCGTTTGGCTCGTTCCTGGCCTAAAACCTCGGACATATCAAATTCAGCGGTAGGAACGCGCAGCTGTACACCCCTACAATACATCGCAGGTTTAAATTCGGTTTGGCCACAGAGAAAAGGCAACAATTGATTTAAATTCTCTACGGGGTAGACATTAACTCCTTTAATAATTGTGGCCTCATTAGCTGAAAGTTTGGGAATAAAGATATTTTTGATCCCTTTTTCTTTAGCAAATAAGGCTAACAATAAAGCGCCTTTGGTGTGGCGCAGGGTTCCGTCCAAAGAAAGTTCGCCGAAGAATAGACTTTTCTTAGGAAGCTGGCAACCCATAACCGTGGTTAAAATACCTACGGCTATCGGCAGATCATAAAAAGAACCCTGCTTGGGCACATCAGCCGGAGCCAGATTAACTACAATCCTTCTGGCCGGGAATTGAAGGTTAGAGTTTATAATAGCAGTTTTTACTCTCTGTTTGCTCTCGGCCACAGCTTTAGTAGGCAAACCCACTATCTCAAAAGCCGGTAAACCTCTGCTGGCTACATTTACTTCCACTTCCATAGCCAGAGTCTCTAATCCCAAATTTAAGGCCGAAGGAACTTTAACTAACACGACTTTAATCCTCCTAGCTATGGAACCCTATCTTTCTATCTTTCTTCTTAGGCTCAAACATAAGCTGCCTGATTGCTTCAAAAATAGCCTGTATTTCTTTATCTTTATTCTCCATTTTCTTCTCTAACTGCCTTATTCTCTGGGCAAGTTCTTTATGGTTAGATAAAATTTCACGAAATCTTATAAAAACACGCATGATTACTATATTCACCTGCACTGCCCTTTCGCTTTGAAGTACGCTAGAAAGCATCAAAATACCATGTTCAGTAAAAGCGTAAGGAACATATTTACTATGTTGGCCTCTCTTCAAGGTGCCAAATTGGCACCTTAAAACTTTGTATTCTTCCTTGGTAAGCTTAAACATAAAGTCATCAGGGAACCTTATGGTATTCCTTCTAACTTGCCGAGTCAGCTGTTTCGTTTCAACGCCATAAAGCTCTGCTAAATCTCTATCCAGCATTACCTTTTTACCCCTAATTAACAAAATCTTACTAGCTATTACTTCCTGAGGAATTGACATAGTATTTACCTCCTTCTTCGCCGATTATGCCTCGTAGTTGCAGAAGCGAAAGTGTAGCTCCCAGCTTAGCAGCTGAAGTATTTACCAGGCGGGACAGAACATCAATCTCTCTTGGTTCCAAGGCTAATTTTTCAATAATTTTACGTTCCAAGGGATTTAAATTTTTCCGCAGGGGCAATTCCTGCCTGCCGGCAGGCAAGGCATGAATTTCCCCTGCGGATCTTAATCCATAGACCGCCAAAATGTCATCCGGGTTAATTACCATGGCAGCCCCTTCCTTAATTAACTGCAAAGTCCCCTGGGAAACTGAGCTGGTTAAGGAACCCGGCACTGCGAATAGCTTTCGGCCGAAACGTTTAGTTAACTCAGCCGTAATCAAAGAACCACTTTTTAAACCGGCTTCCACAACCAGAGTTGCCTGCGAAAGTCCGGCCACAATCCTGTTACGTCGAGGGTAAGTCCAGGTTGCCGGCGCAAAACCCCCTCCAATTTCCGAAATAATCAACCCGCCCCTGGCTAATATCTCACGGTACAAATCTTCCTGGTATTCAGGATGGATGAGGTCAATGCCGCAGGGCATAACCGCAATAGTTCTGCCGCCCACAGAAAGGGCTGCTCGGTGAGCCTGGGCATCAACCCCATACATGAATCCTGAAACAATAGTTACCCCGGCTAAGGCTATTTTTGACACCAGCTCATTGGTAATTCTGCGGCCATAGCTGGTCATCTGCCGTGAACCAACAACAGCCAGGCAATTTTCAAAGATGCCCTGATCCCAGCTACCCTTGTAATAGAGTAAACCGGGAGGCTCCTTGATTAGCCTAAGCAAATAAGGGTACTTTGAGCTATTGATCTTGACTGTCTTCATAAGCGGCCAATACAGCTTCATTGAGAGATTCTCGGGTTGAAGCGGTCAAGGGAAGAGCATTGTCATACCACTTTCCATTCTTGCTGGCTTCGCGCGGCAGGCCCACAAACAAGCCGTTCTTGCCCTCAACTATGCGAAATCCCTTTACCAGAAACTCATCGCAAATACTGACATCACAAAAAGCCTTAGTCGGCCCGTCTCCCTCAAACTTGTGCAGCCGGGTAACTTTGAACTCCAAAACCATACCCATCACCTCCTCAATTCTCCCCTGACCCCGTGCCAGGGATCTTACCTATGAAACCCTATCTTTCTTTTTGGCTTTTGATCCTCTTTTATTAACTGTTTTATTGCCTCAAACACTACCCTGAATTGCTGATCATATTTCTTCTCCATTGCTTCTATTTTGTTCTGAAGATCTCTGTGCGTCATAAGCATTTCTTTAATTTTTACAAAAATACGCATAATCTGGATATTTACCGCTATCGCTCTCTTGCTGTTCAATACACTTGAGAGCATTGCCACCCCTTGTTCCGTAAAAACATAGGGTAAATATCCTCCAAAGCTCCCTTTTGAAGGTATCGCATTTTGCGATACCAAAATATCAGCCTCTTTTTGACTCAATTGAAACATAAAATCTGCAGGAAAACGTTCGATATTTCTCTTTACTTGTTCCCTCAAACGAATTGATTTTACTCCATACAATGTTGCTAAATCCCTATCCAGCATTACTTTTTTGCCCCGAATCAAGAATATTTTACTGGCTATTAGTTCGTGAGGAACCACCACGACAATGTCTCCTTTTTGGGTTGCTATGAAACCCTATTCTTCTCTTTGGCTTTTCAGCCTCACCCATAAGCTGCCTGATGGCTTCAAAAATGCTCTTTATTGCCTCATCATGCTTCTCTATCTTTCTTTCCAGCTCACCTAATTTATGAGCGAGCTCCTTGTGGGAGAAAATTATTTCCTTAAGCCGAACGAAAACTCGCATAATAGCGATATTGACATGTATTGCCCTTTTACTTCGCAACACACTAGAAAGCATTGCTACTCCTTGTTCAGTAAAAGCATGGGGCAATTTGCGCGTGCCACCCCAACTTGATGTGCCAAAATGGCACTTCAAGTTTTTAAATTCATCTTTTGTGAGCTGAAACATAAAATCCCTAGGAAATCTGTCTATATTTCTGTGTACCTGTCGAGTTAATTGGCCTGTTTCTACTGCATACAATGCTGCTAACTCTTTATCCAGCATAACCTTATGCCCTCTAATCAACAATATTTTATTCTCTATTACCTCTGGAGGAACTAACACGAGAATGCCTCTTTTTTCAAGGTCACATTCTGTGACCTTTGTTTTCCTCTTCTGGAGGCGCCAAATTGGCACCTCCAATTTACCTGCCTTTCTTTGAAGTCGCATTTTGCGACTTCAAACTTGATATTCCACTTTGGAATCTCAAACATTTGGCCTCTTCTTCCTGAGGTTTCAAATTGAAACCTCAAACTTTCAAATTCCTCCTTCGTAAGTTGAAACATAAAATCTTCTGGAAAACGGCCAATATTGCGTCTGACAGCTAACTTAAGCGATTTAGTAGGTACCTCATATAATTCTGCTAAATCCCTATCCAGCATTACTTTTTTACCCCGAATCAAGAATATTTTGCTAGCGATTAGTTCCTGAGGAACTGCCACCAGAATACCTCCCTTTCCTCACCCCTAAAACCCTATTTTTCTCTTCGGCCTTTCAGCCTCACCCATAAGCTGCCTGATCACTTCAAAAATACCCCTTATTGCTTCACTATGCTTTTCTATTTTTCTCTCAAGTTCCCCTAATTTATGAGCCAGCTCCTTGTGGGTAGAAAGGATTTGCCGTAATTTTACAAATGCACGCATTATGGCAATATTCACATTAATAGCCTTTTCGCTATTAAGAACGCTGGAAAGCATAGAAACACCTTGTTCCGTAAAGGCGTATATTCTATATTTTCTATGCTGCCCTCTCTTTAAGGTCGCAAATTGCGACCTTAAAGACTTTGCTTCTTCCCAGGTTAACTTAAACATAAAATCCTCGGGAAATCTCTTTAAATTCCGCCTTACTTGTTCATTCAAGCGTTTAGTTGATACACCATAAAGCAAAGATAAATCCTTGTCTAACATAACCTTATGCCCGCGAATCATAAAAATCTTCTGTTCAATAATCTCCTGCCTAACGGTTTCCTCCTTCACTTTTTCCTCCATTTTGGAGGTGCCAAATTGGCACCTCCAGTTTTAACTCCTCTCACTATAATAGACGCATGAGAGGGTAAAATTCTTTCAAAAATTTTAAATTTTTTTTAGGGGTGCTGAAAAAAGGCTTATTTTCTTAAGCGGTGGGAGATTTCTTCGTCTTTATCCTGGGAGTGGTGGCGCCAGGAATCCAGCACCATAATCAGGGTGCGTCCGCCTTCTGAGTTTAAGGCCCAGCGGATACCCAGAATAAGCGTAACCACTAAACATTGCATAAAATATTTAGGGAAGATAAACGAAAGAATGAAGGCAATAACTGCTCCGGCAAGAGCATAATAACCAACCTTTGACTTAGCTTTAGCTATGCCCAGACGGGATTTGGTCTTATTAATCAACTCTTTAGGCACTGGTTTGAATTTGGCCTTTTTAGACTCAGAAATAATCAGGTACTCCTTGATCAACTCTTCGATTTTATCCATATTTCCCCTCAATTAATAGACGCTTGAGGCGTCTGTTTTCTTTCACTATTTTTAAAAATTTTCTCCTATGCCTCTATCGATAAGCTCTTTTTTGAGTTTATTCTTAGCTCTGGCCACTATTGTCGAAACACTATTTACTGGTATATTTAGGATTTCGGCGATTTGTTGATGGGTTTTCTCCTCAAGCAAACATAAAGAAATAACTGTCTTCTCTTTGTCCGAGAACCTATCAATAACCTCTTTTACTACTAAAAGCTCATCTCTAACCAATAAGTTTTGGCTAAAACTATCATCCCTGGCTACGATAATGTCCGGATCAAAACTCCGCTCCCGGATCGACTTTTTACGCATAAAACTAATAGCGTTATTCGATGTTATCATAATCAGCCAAGCCGAAATCTTTTTAGGATCTTTGAGTTGACTAAGCTTAGCTTCTTGGAGGATAGTCACAAATACTTCCTGAAAAATATCTTCGATATCAGCCTGGCTCTGTTGGAGATTACTTGCCGCTAATCGTTTTCGTATAGCCCAGTAAACCAGGCGGGAGTATTTATCAATAAATACACCCCAGGCTCTTTTGTCTTGCTTCAGGCAGCGCTTGATAAGTTCCTGCTCGCTCATTCTTTTTGCAGCTGTTGTTGAAGTAAATCGCGGATTTCTTTAAGCAGTTCAATAATCTGGACGTTCTGGTAGTAAAGGGCTTTTAGCTCTTGGTCGGTGTGCATGACGTCGCTGGAGGCAAGGCCGTGGATTTCTTGGGCCTTCTGCTCTGCTGTTTCCTCCGCGGAAAATGCGGGAAACAGCACACTAACCGACACTAATAGGAACACTAATGTACACGAAATGATTTTTTTCATATCTACATCTCCTTTTATTCGACCCAGAATAGAAAGCTGGGTTCGGGATCCAGGGTTTCTTCGGAGTCTTTATACTGGCCCTGCAGAGTTATGGTGCCGGCGCCGGTTAAGGTGATGGTGCCGCCGCTGCGGGTCATCAGGGCTGTATCCGAAGTCTCAGCCGGAGCAACCGTACCAAAAACAAAATTGTTAGTAGTTAAGGTCGAGGTCTCCCGGCCGCCGACAATAATCGACTTAGCCTTAAAAGTCTCGTCGCAGGTAACTGCAGCATTCTCGACATCAATCAAAACATCGTCAGCAGTGGTCGGTTCAGCCGCCGGCGACCAATTGTCATCATCGGACCAGGTCGAACCATCGCCACCACCAGCCCAGTTTTTTTCTGCGGCCTGTAGGGGCGAATAATTATTCGCCCCTACGGCAATGAATACAATTAACAAAAGAATTATTTTTCGCATCTTTGTCTCCTTTTATGGTCTTACGAACAGTCCGGCGCCCTCTATGTCCATTTTGGTCACTTCCAGTATAACATCACCCTCTAAGATCACAAAGTCCTCTAAATCCTCATCATCATCGTAGTCGTAAAAGCCGTTGGCGCCGAGGACTAACAAGTTTAAACCACTGTCAATACTGCTGCGGGGATATTCAGTGTAAACCGGGTGCTGAGGCGGATATTCAATAGTATAAGACTCTAATTTCGCCTTACGGCCGGCAGTTTTCTGAAACTTAATATTTACCCGCCAGGTTTTTCCTGAACGGGGAATCAGCTCCAGTTGAAGCTCATCACCGCTTGATACTCCGGAAAGGTTAGTCAGCAAAAGGGTGTGGATATTAGTGCTGTCGGGGATCGGCAAGCGTGTCCCCTGGCGCAAAGCCAGATAGCCTGAGCGCATGGGAGCATTGCGCAGGGAAGCAAAGCTAAGCAAACTCTGCTGGTACTGGCCTAATTCGGCCTCAACCAGAACCTCAACTCCGGTAATCATATTCAGATCCCGGTCATCCACCCACTCATAATCAGTAACCAAAGTATTGGCATTATCGTAATAGCGCAGCTCCATTTTGGTAATCTCTACCCCAAAAGGGTTGCGAGAAATATTCTCAGTGCCTTCTGAGGTTTCAGCATAAACCTGCCTAGCTTCCGGATCCCACCAGATTCGTTTGATCACATCATCATGCTGCTTAGCATCAGGCTGATAAGTAAAGCGAAGATCACTGCCTAAAGGCGCAATTAGGCCTAAGCGCACCTGAGAAAGTTCTGAATCCTCAAGCTCGATTTTTTTCACCGGAACCAGCTGGTATTTATAGGATTCGGGCATCCGGAGCTCGCCAATCGGCACTGCGGCTCCGGGCTTAACTTTACGATTTAAAGTATAAATGAAATTCCGGTCAGCGGCTGAATGAGTATCATCAGTCCAGGGCGGAACAAATTCAATCCGCTCCGAGCCGGCAGCCATAATCTCTAAGCTATCCTTGATCCCGTAATAACCGGGAGCTCCGCTTACTATCTCGTCAATCACTTGCGAAGTAACTTTCTGCAAAGCCAACTGGTCACGCGAATAACCCCAGCTCTCCAGGGCTGTGTCCAGGCTGAAATAGACCACGCCGACAATGATCGTGGCAATCGAAATCGAAATCAACAACTCAATTAAAGTAAACCCTCGTTTCCTCATGTTAAATCCTAAATCCGAAATCCTAAATTTTAATCTTTTATTTCTCTATACAAAAGACTGCCGATGCCGCTCTTAGCCGTGCGGCTGAAGGTAACCGTGCCTTTTCGGGTCTTAAACTTCAGACTTGATGACGGCGAAAGCGTAACCCGCTCAGCCTGACTGTTGGAGACCAAAACCTTGGCTACTCCTTTACGGAAAGTAACCGGCTGCTGGGTGGTTGAAGAGCTGGCACTGGAATCGTCGTACTCCTCCTCTAATTCTACGGTCAAAGTCAGCTCATTTTCCGAACTGATCGGGTTGCCTTCTAAATCCACCAGCCGAACCGTAACCTCAGCCGTGCCGATCGGCGCAGTGGTTGAGATAACCTCGATGGCTGCTTCCTTGACCTCAATCTCCGGACCCTCAGCCGTGATTTCGCCGGCCTCGGCTTCAATCGCAACCTGATAAATTCCGGCGGAATCAGCGCTGGTTAAAAAGCTATGCTTTCCAGCATCGGATTCAGCAAACTCGTAGCTATCCACCAAATCCAAGCCTAAGCTTGAGCTGATATTAATTGTGCCGCTGTAATTAGGTATGGGTTCTTGAGCATCATCAATTACCGAGATATCCACTGGAATGCTCTCGGACACATAAAAGAAGTCACGTTCGGCTGATGCCGACTCAACCTCAACCAGAATGGCGCTGGGCAGAAAACTGATTGCTTCACTTTCGCCACTCTTATCAGGATAAGATAAATCCTGGGCTTTGATTTTTATTGAGCCCCAGCGGTTATAGGTTATATTTTTCTGGGCTCCTCCGTTTAAAAAATCAGAACCGATTAACGTGGCCGGTGAAACGGCCCCGTCTGTAGGGGCGGGTTTTAAACCCGCCCCTACAGAAAGCGTTGTCGGCCCCTGATAATTAGGGCAGATCTGATTGAGCTTATTGAGCGCGCTTACTTCCAGCTTAAACGGCCGGCTTACTACCTGGGGGCTGGAACTGGAGACTACGAAGCTCTGGGGTATAAACACAATGTCTCCGGATAAACCGGTTTTGGACGGCTCCCCAGCATCACGGACTAAAATCTCAATCGTGCCGCAGTCCGGGTACATAATATCAAGTTCTTTGACTCCTTTAGTGAAAACTGATGCTGTATCCGGAGTAAGAGCCAGGGTGCCAGAGGCCGGAGTTACATAATTAGCTAAAATTTCCACCTCGCCGCTGTAATACTCATTGACCTCTCCCTCATCATCCTTAGCCGTAATCTGTACGGTAAAGTATTCACCGGCCACCTGGGGACTGGTAGCAGCCACTTCAAAATACTTGGCTTCAGTAACAATCTTCTGCTGTTGGGAAGCTTCTTCCCAACCCCGGTCTGGATATTCTTTGGCGGTAATAATTGGTTTGCCGTCTTTTATGTCTTTATAGTAAAAAGTGACTTGTTGGGCATCTTCCGGGATGATAACCGTACTGATCTCCTTCCAGTTCTCGCGGTCTAAGGAAAATTCGCCCTTATTCGAGGTAGATTTAAGTTCTAAGGTAATGTCTGTCCAGGCTGTCTGAGGTTCAGAGTAGGAGTTCTGAATCTGGACAGTTATTGGGCTGGAAGCCTGATCCTCCATCAGGGTCTGGGTGGCAGTGATTATCTCCAAGCGGTCAATAAAGTGGACGATTAAATCATCGACATAAGAGTCATCGGCATCGCGGGTAGTATTGTAAACTCCTTCAAAGCCGATTTGATTCAGGGAGCTGATTGATGAGTCAATAAAGTCTAAGTTTTCTTTATCAGCTACAAATTCAACTTCGGGATTAGCTACTGACTCAATGTAGATATCGTATTCATGGGTGGTGAAGCTGAGTTTTAAGATAACTCGATACCAGGTTCCGGCCGAAAAGGTTTCGCCGGTATCTTCCCAGCTTGAGCCGTCAGCAGCGTAGATTTTGCCGGTATAGTCAAAACAGACTGCTGCCACCTTCCCGGAAGGGACACTGCGGGCTTGAGCGCCGACTGCCGGCTTGGCAATGAACTCCACCCAGCAGGGTGAGATGTCGCCGTAGGTAGCTGTGCGGCTGACATTGGCCGGAGTCTCCGCGCCGATTAGCTCCAGAGCCTTGCCGCTGCCGGTGTAGGTGGTTGAGTCCTGGGTAACCGCGTCAGTGGTTTCGCCCTGATCCACATTCCAGGAGTCAACATCGTCAATGGTAGTATCATCCTGCCGCGTGTCAAAGTCCTCGATGTAAGTGTCGGTGACAGCGTAAGCAATCGGAGAAATTACAATAAACAAATTACAAATTACAAACAATAGACAAATTCCAATACCAAAATTACGAATCATGGTTTATGTTTTCCGAATCCGTATCCCAATTGGCCGGGTTATTTATGATGTATGTCCGGGTTTCGTCTAATTCCGTACCCTGGCGAATAACATGTTCATAATAATTACGTTGCCATACCGGAACGCCCGGGTTATTACGAATTTGGTTGATGCGGCGTGATGAAAATGTTTTAAAACCCCGAATGATTTCGGATAATTTATGACGCCGGGAAATCGATGTAGGGGCGGGTTTTAAACCCGCCCCTACGGCAATGGTTTCGTTCCCGTCGACGATAATATGTATAATTCCATGGAAATGATTGGGCATAATGGCATGAATGTCCAATTCCACATTGTGGTAATGATTGGGTAAATCATTCCATACGTCATTAACGATTCCCCCGCATTGATTCAAATTCATTTTACCGTCAATAATTTCCCCAAACAAACATTCCCGATTATACGTACACACCGTGATCGAACACCCGCCAACCGTGGAATAATTGTATTCCGGTAAACGGATTGATTGGCGGTGGTGTTGTTTCATCATTTCCTTGTCTTTCTAGCAGGGTGCCCCTTTGTGGGACGTCTGCTAGGGGGCACCCTAGCGGACCACCGCGTCCCGGATGACGGCGTTGCGCAGAGTTGTGCCGCTCTGGTGCCGCCGGCGTTCTGGCCGCCGGTAGTGCCCACACCTACGGCCTGTAACCGTTCCCCACCTACGAGGTGGGAGATGGTTGTAGCTGCTCTTCGTCAACGTCAATGAGCAAATGTTTTATCTTGGCCAAGTCTCGCTGATAAGAAATCCTGTCTTCAACGAACTCTTTGTAATCTTTGGGTTCTATGTCTAAAATATCCTCATATTTACAAATCCTGGTATTGTCGGTACTCAACAAATACTCCCGATAAGATGACACCAGCCAATCCTCGGGTTTATCAACCAAGCGTGCAGTCGGCGGATTTAGATGTATGTACCGGGTCAAGTGAAGTAAGTATTCATCGGTTTCAACTAATAAGTTCTGAAACTTCCCCTCCCATAAAGGGCCTTTCCGTTCGTGTTTGGTATTAAAATATTTTGCGTAACTATTCAATACATTGCCCATGAAAATTGATATACCGTTTTCTTTTAACTGCTTTACCGCTAAATGTAAATGAGTGGGCATAACGCAATAGGCGATTATTTCTACAAGTTTTTCCTTATCACCCATTTCCCACCCCAGGGGTGGGAAATGGTTACACCCCTGGGGTGGGAAATGGTTATTTTTGACCGCAGCAGATCTGATGAAGTCAGAGAACTTAAGGCCGGGGTTTTCGCGTTGGTAGTAACAGATTACGTTAATCATTCTCAGGAATTCAGAGTCATTATTGAATATCTTGTATCCGGCGATGCTTTTATTAAAAACATGATAAACTTCGCCGGTTGCTAGTGCCTCTTTTCTTTTCATATTTTTTCCCACCCCTGGGGTGGGAAATGGTTAAAATCGTCTGTTACCGAATAACTGCATTCCTTATGACTGCGTTGCGCAGGGTGGTGCCGCTGGTGCCGCCGGCGTTCTGGCCGCCGGTGGTCGAGCCGGTCTCGGTCTGGTACGTCCCCGGCGAATTCTGGTTGTTGTAGCAGGCAGCGATCCAGGCGGCACTCCGCGCGGAAGAGGAGATGCGGACTTCGTCTAAGACGCCAGGAAAAGGAGCATTTGGAGCTGAATGTTGACATCCCATTAGTAAGGCTCTTGTCGAATCGTGAAATGTAAATCCAGCACTCAAATCTTCAGTTTTATCACTATTACCGTCAATATAGATTGCAATAGTGTCGTTACTTCTAGTTATCGTAACAAAGTGCCAAAGAGCATCACTATTGATAGCGGTATTGGATACTACTGCATAAGCTTCTCCAGACCCATCAGTCTCAGCTATGTGAAAATATACTTTATTCTGACCGGCAACATTCGCTAATCCCCAGCTTACGTCTGAACCTGCACCACTAGCTGCTTGATCAAGATAAACATATGTTGCGGTTGAATCTGACTTTATCCAAAGATTTATTGTAAATGGACTACTTCCAAAAGCCCAATCAGAACTATCCGCCACGCTCACATAATCATCCCCCCCGTCAAAATCCAAACTCCCATCTATCTGCCCTGCGACTTGGTCTTCGGTAAGCATTG
>CAYQUQ010000017.1:0-31836 GCA_964420965.1 uncultured Planctomycetia bacterium
ACCGAAAATAGAAATTTTCCCATAGACAGGGACGATGATTCTATCCTGGCTTTGCAAAATGAAAGCGGTCCCTTGAGTATCCAGGTCCAGGATATACTCCTCATCTTGATCGCTTTCCTTGCGGACTACTTTTATCTCGGCAAGATTTGCTTCCTTGGTGGTCCCTCCGGAGAGGAAAACCAGAGCGTCGGAGAGGCTAAGCTCTTTCTCTTTAATATAATAAACTCCCGGCTGCTCAACCGCGCCCAGAATATAGACTTTGCCTTTTTTCTCCACTACAATCCGATCTAAGGGTTTTAAAGAGAAACTCTTTCCTTCCACGTCTAAATCGACCACAAATTCCTTCTCTTTACCCCCTTCTACGTTGTACTTTCGGAAAACCCGGATGTGGGCTAAATCCGCCTCCTCCTGAGCCCCCTGAGCTAAAACCAGGGCGTCCACAAGGGTAAGGGGCCCTTTAAGCTCGAATGAGCCTTTCTCGCTTACCAGCCCCAAAACCGAAAATGTCGCGTATTGGGTAATGTAAACGCTGACCTCGGGATCGACTAAATAATCCTCTTCCAAAAGGCCCTCTAATTTTTCGGCTACCCCTTCTACGTTTAAACCTTCTACTTCAACTTCCCCTAAAAGAGGGTACCGGATTCGGCCTTCTTCCGAAACTCTTACGGTTTTAGTCAAATCCGGCTCGCCGTAAACCGATATCTCTAAAATATCATAAGGGCTGATTTTATAAGAGGGCCTTTCTCCGGAAACGCCCGTTTCCCCGGCTTCGGAAATTTCAGGCGCGGCCTTAACCCCTTCTCCGGAAATAACCTCTTTTTCTTCAAGGGAAGGCGGCGCAATAACTTGTTCTTTCCCGGGTTCAAGCCTGGGGGTGACCCCGATTTTGCGGTGAATTGAAATCTTAATCTCCGGCCTCAACAGGCCAGAAAAGTTTTCTTTCAGTGTCTCCCGAACTTTCTTGACCACAGCCTGAACGGTAAGGCCTAATACCTTAATTTCTTCGGCTTTCAGGCCAAGATAGTCGATAGCGCCCTCTTCGGAAACTTCGACTACACCGCTTAAATAAGGTGCACCTTTGACTTTGATCTCCAAAATATCATAAGGGTTTATGGGTGCAGCCGAATCGCGGTCAATTCTCATTCCCGTGCCGCGATGAACCGAAACCGTAAGTTCGGGGTCGGCTAGAGCCGGGAAAACAGCTCTAACCGCTGATTTAAGCTTCTGAGCCGCCTCTTGAGCGGTGAGCCCGAGCACCTTTACCCGCTGGCCTTCGCGGCGCAGATAAGTTACCGCGCCTTCTCCCGATACTTTAACCAGCCGGTCCAGATAGGGGTTTTCCCCGACCGAAATTTCCAAAATATCGTGCGGGCCGACCCGATAAGAGGAATCGGCAAACGAATCTTTGGCGATAACTGCCGGGGTCTTCGCGGCAACATTATTTTCCTCCCGGTCTGCTTGCTCTTTGGTTTCGGTTCCCGGTTTCAGCTTGGCTTCGCCGCCGACACTCCGGTAAATTGAAACCTTGACTTCCGGAGGAGACGAATCGGGCAATTTCTGCACAATAAGGCCTTCTATCTTGCTGGCTATCTCCCCGACCTTAAGGCCGGTTACTTCCATCTCTTCGTCTTCGAGGCAAAAATACTTGATAATCCCTGCCTCAGATACTTTAACTAAAGCGCTCAAGGAAGGCTCTCCTTTAACCGCGATCTCCAAGAGATCGTACGGTTTTACCAAAGGCACTTCTTCCTGCGCGTAAGAAGTAGAGGTGAGCCCCGTTAGAAAACTTATTTCTAACGGGGCAATAATAAGAACAATCGCCAAAATTAATAATTTTTTCATTAAAATTCTAACCTCCCCTCTAAGGCAAAAATATTATTTTTGTATCCGGCGGTGTCACTGGTAGAAGTTCTTTCTTTAAACTTATACCCTCCTTCGAAACTTAACCACTTTCTTAACTTGTAGGTTGCGTTTAAACCTAAGCTAAACATCTCGTCTTTGCGGTCCGAAGCATAATCTTTTTCCCCGTAAGACAAGTCCAATCCTAAAATTACTTTTTTGTTAAATGTGGGCAGATACTTCAGCCCCCAGGAATAAACAGTAGACGTTTCTGAGCTCTCGGTAGTTAAAGTGGAGACATCTTCTCTGCGGTAAACTTTTGTGTTAAATATGAGCCGGGGAGCCAGCCGATAAGCCAGCCGCACGTTTACTTCTTCCCTGTCCTTGTTAGTTCCGTCTACGTAATCAAAATTGCCCCAGCCGAGCTTTACCAATCCCGTAATTTTAGGCGAAATTACTCCGCGCACTCCCAGCCAGTACTCATTGTAATCATAGTCCTGATCTCCGTCGAGTATATAGCCTACGTCTCCGCGGTTGTAATTTAAAATTAAGTGCGTTTTGGGCAAGATCCGGGCATAGCTGTTTAAAGAGTAGATGTCCCGGGAATATTCCGAACTTTCATAAGTCTCGGAGTCATAATAAGAATCGGTATGTTCGTAGCGCAAATCCCAGGGAAAACGATTCCAGGCCGCGTTAAATTGTGTTCCGTATTTCTGGATAACGTTGGTTATCAGCTCCTGTTCTTGAGTCCCGAATAGATCAGCTGCTGCGTGGGGAGCCGAATCCCGCTTATAATAAAGATTGCAGCCGTATTTATCGGTAATTTTGTGGCTGAGATAAAGCTTGCCGTGATAAAAGGAACTGCTATTGCCGGAAGAACTGTTATAGCCTAAAGCATCCGAGCTTAAGTCAAAAAAGAATTCGGTTCTTTGCCTGTCTTTCTTGAGCCATTTGGTTTTCGGCCGATAGTACAGCCCCATGCTGATTTCGTTTACTAAATCGGCCTCTTCATCGCTTTTGTTCAGGTAAACATTATCGTTAAAAACGGTTTTCGTCTTAGCGTACACGTGTAAGCTTTTCAAAAAATCCTTAACCATCTCTTTTCTTTTATGCCGCGCCATTTCTTTGGCTTTTTCGCGCTCGGCCTGTTTCTGCGCAGCCTGCTCTTTCTTCAGGCGCTCGGCTTCCCGCTTTTTTTCCTCGCGGGCCTTCTTGCGGGCGACTTCCTGCTCCAGTCTTTCCTTCTTCAGGCGTTCTTTCTCCAATCTTACCCTTTCGCGCTCGGCCTGTTTTAATTCCGCGATTTCTTTCTCCAGGCGTTCCCGCTCTAACTGTTGCTCTTTAAGCTCTTTCTCCTGCGCTATTCTCTGTTCTAGCCTCTCCTTCTTTAAACGCTCTTTTTCCAGCCGGAGCCCTTCGCGCTCGGCCTGGGCGGCGCGTTCTTGTTTAAGCCGCTCCTGCTCTCTTTGATCCTCCTTTTCCCGGGCGATGACTGATATTTCGTCCTTAAGTTCTTTTACCGCGAAGGTTACTTTTTCTAAATGTTCCGGCTCTATTATATGTTCCTTAAAAGCTTTTCTTTTGGCTATTTCCTGGTCCAGTCTTTCCTTCTCCATTCCGGCCAGGGTGAGCATTTCTTGTTTAAGTTCCTTAATTTTGGATATTTCTTTGGTTAACCGCCCCTCTTGCAACCTTTTTCCCTCCAGCTCTTTGCGGCGGGCGATTTCCTGCTCTAGCTCTTCCTTTTCCTCTCTGGCCACGGCTAACATTTCGTCTTTAAGTTCTTTCATCTCGAATATTTCCCGCTCTAAACGTTCCTGCTCTAGCTTCTTTTTCTCCAGCTCTTGCCGGCGGGCGATTTCCTGCTCTAACCTTCCCTGTTCGGCCCGGGCCAGAGTGACTATTTCGTCTCTTAATCTTTTTACCTCAGCCAACTCTCTCCCCAAGCGTTGCCGCTCTTGCCTTTGTTTTTCCAGCTCTTTGCGGCGGACGATTTCCTGCTCTAACTCTTCCTTTTCCGCCCGGGCCAGAGCCAGCATTTCGTCTTTAAGTTCTTTCATCTCGAATATTTCCCGCTCTAAACGTTCCTGCTCTAATCTTTCCATAGCCAATATTTCCTTGCGCAGCCTTTTCACCTCAGCTATTTCCCGTTCCACTTTCTCCCGGTCTAATTGCTGCTCGCTAAATCTTTTTATTTCTACTCTGGCCATCTTGGTTTTTACGCCTCTTTGAGTCTTCGGCTTTCTTTTCTCTTCAAGCATTACTTTGCTTTCTACCGGCTCCTCTCTAAGCGGGTCGGCCTCACTTAGTTTTACATCATAATAATCCAGCGTATAGGAAATCAATTCCTCGCGTAATTGCTTCCCATAGCAAGAAAACGCAGTGCTTACCGCCACGATAAATAAAATTACCCTTTTCAATTTTCTTAATTTCTTTCCCAAACCTTTCGCGATAACCACCACCACAGGTTTGTTTTAAACGGCACCAACTCCTAACCCCTCTACTCTTTATCCCTTTACCCGGTCAAAAATTCCATTTCTAACCGGGCTTACATAAGCCTTAAAATCAGGTATATAAGTACTATTATTCCTAAGCCTGCGGCTACGGCTATTATTACCCGCTGAGCGGCTTTCTCCACGCGCTTGCTCGCATCCTGAATCTTTCGGTTGATAAATTCTTGATCATCCGGGGAAATTTCGATAAACCTAACGGCAATTTCATAGCCCTCTACCTTTCTAAAAGTCCTTGCTCTGACGACCTTAGAAAAGACCTTTATCGGCTGGGAGCGACCCGGGAAGTTTATTTCCAAGTCGATAGTGCTGCCGGCGGGAATTTCCTCCTGGCTGTAGAACAGAATTCCGCCGCCGCCGATGTTTCTCACAAAAGAAAGGGTTTCTCCTTGCCCTTCCTTGCCGGCTAAGGTGTATTTCACCAGATGGTGCGCCTTTAGTCTTGTGTACTTTCTTCTTTCTTTTGGCATAACCTTCTCCTATTTGGGGGATAAGAGCTTTTCGATCTCCCCTAAATACCAGCTTGTATTGCGGTAAGAAGCTTGCACCCGCCTTACCTGATCAAACTCCCTCTTTGCCGTTTCCAGCTGGCCCAAGCTATAGAAGATAACTCCCAAATTATACCGGGCCTCCATGTAATGAGGATCTATTTTAAGCCCCCGCTTAAATGCACTCTGGGCTTCACTGTATTTTCCTTTATACCAGAGGGCATAGCCGAGGTTATTATGCGCATACGGAGACTTAGGGTTAATCTCGATGGCTTTTTTCAAATAAATGGATGCCTGGTCGTAATCTTCTTTTAAGACATAAAACGTACCTAAGTTGTAATTAAGCGCGTCGGAGACGGGAAATATTTCTAAAGCCTGCTCGTGTTCGGAAATAGCCTCCTCGAGATGACCCAAACCGGCATAGATAATGCCTAAGTTAGACAGCACTTCTGGATCCTCGGGGCTTAAATCTTTACCCTTCAGGGCATCCTTTAAAGCTTCTGCCGTGTTATCCAGAAAATAAAATATTAAAGACCTCCCGCTGTAAGCGAGGCCGGATTTAGGGTCTAGCTCGATAGCTAAATCAAATTGTTCCTTGCTCAGACGAAATACCTCTTCGGCCTTCTTAATTTTACCTTGATCCCAAAGCTCATAGCCGCGCCCTAATAGTTCAAACCCTTTTTCGTTATACTTCCGGCCTACCTGAGCCACAAATTTACTGGCCGGGATTAAATCCGGAATCTGTTTAAAAACCTTATAGGCTTTGATTAATCTTTCCGATTCGATCTTGGAGTCGGCTACGATTTTTTCGGGAGTGGGTAAAGTATCGGGGCCGGTATCCGGCCTCACGGGTTCGACCTTAAAGCCGGAGGTATCGGCCTTTCCCAAATCATAGAATTGCAGGTACCCTGCTCTAAATTGAGAAATCTGGCTCAGCTCTGACTGGGGGTCCTTTTTAAATACTTCCTCAAATATTTCCGCGGCCTGCTCGACCTTACCCATCCGATAAAGAGAGTCCCCTTCTTCATAATGAGAAAGTTCGGCCAGCTCGCCGGAAAGCTTACCCTTGACTTGACTAAAAATTTCCGCGGACTTTTCAAATTCGCCCTGCATTTTATAAATCATCCCTAAATAAAAGTTGGCTTGCTGTGCCACCGCGTTCTCAGAATCAATTTCTAAAATTTTATTAAGGTACGCGAAAGCCTCTCCCCAATCTTTTGCGCGTACATACAGCTTAGCCAGATCCAGATACTTCTCCTGGAGCCCAACGCCTTGATGCAGTGAAAGCTCCTTCTTTATCTTTTCGGCTTCCCTGTTTATGGTGCGTTCGTTTTCCCCTCTTCCCCGAACACTCATGTTGGCCGCAAATCCGTCTAAGGCCCTGAATAGAGGGTTCTTTTTCTTCTCTTTAGCTTCGACCAAGCTTTCTAAAAAGAATTTCACGTCTTCGACCTGAGACTTCTCGGACATGGTATCGATTATCTGGGTAGTAAATTCCAATTTTGCTAAAGTAGCGGCGTCTAAATCCTGACGCCCGACTTCCATTAAAAATGTACTATCCAAAATGTCCTTTAATTTCTTAATATCCTCCACGTTTTCCACTTCATTCAGTTTCTTCAGGGAGACTTTAAGATTAACCAGAGACTTATCCACAATGTAGTGATTGTAAACACCGAAAAATATTACGGCTAAGGCAAGGGAGGAAACTAAAGGCAGGAATGTCTTGAAAATTATTTTTTTATTACTCATATCCTAGACGCCCACCCTTTACTAAAAGGGGAAATTGCCGAGACAGAAAGATAGACCCTCCCCCTCATGTTTTAAACCTGTTTGTCGTTTATCTTTTCCTATCTTAATTCTTTATATATAATTTACTATACTACTCTTTACTTCCCTTGTCAATAAAACACCCTCTTTGGCGGAAAAGAAATAAGCAAAACTGCTCTGTTTACGGTTAATTACATTACGCACGCGATCATTCTGGCGGCGGTGAAGACCCGGTTTACA
This sequence comes from uncultured Planctomycetia bacterium, assembly GCA_964420965.1. Lineage (GTDB taxonomy): Bacteria > Omnitrophota > Gorgyraeia > Duberdicusellales > 4484-171 > CAYQUQ01. The sequence goes on from CAYQUQ010000017.1 coordinate 6,845, forward strand.
CCCCTGACTTTTAAAGGCAGTGGTTTTATCTTAAAAAAAATAATATTGGGGTTGAACTAAACAAGGAGTAAAAAATTAAAATCGCAGTGTGAACCTATGGCCGCTGTTTTTCTCACATTTCGGGACAGACCCCATCGAGCTCGCAGAGAAGTTTGGTGGGGTCTGTCCCGAAATGGGGTCTGTCCCGAAATCCGGCCCAAAAAAGCCAAAAAGCCATAATCCGAAGATAGCTTGCACGCCTAACCGCTTGCTAATGAATGGGTTATATCAGTCATTGACAAAGGCTGTTTTGTATGTTATCCTTAAACTGGAGGGATGGAAATGGTAAAGAAACTTACCTATGCTCTAACTTTAGCTATCGTGGCCGGGGTATTTTATTATCTGGCCGGTTTCTGCGAAACGTTTTCCCTGCTCGATAATTCTGCCTCGCCGACTACGCCTTCGGTCGAGGAAGAGGAGGAAGAAGAAATTGTTGCCATACTCACTCAGAAAACTTCCACCAAAAAAGCACTCACGCCCCTTGAAGAATACGAAGAATCGCTAAAATACCTCGATATTGCCTTCGACAGCGCAAGGCCTCTGCGTTTCTACCGCTAAGCCGGCGGCTCATCCTCAATCACAAAACAACTGCGTGGTTCCTTTTTAGCTTTCTTTTTTACCAGAGCGGCGATATTGGTAACCTCGGCGTAACTTTTAATCTCGTGATGCTGGTTGGTAACTCCGGCTAAAGATATCGTCATTATCGGAAACTGTTTAACGGAACCGTCGCGAGCATGGGCCACAATGTGCCCCCGGGATAAATCTTCTTCATCGTATAAAGAGCGTACTCTTTTATCAAATTCCGCGATTATATATTTGGCTACTGCCTTGGCCCGCTCGGGAGTAGTCAGGAGAAGAAAATCGTCTCCGCCTTCATGCCCGACAAAATCATCTTCGCCTCCATGTCCCCGGATCGCTTCGCGAAAAATATCTCCGGTCATGGTTATAGCGTCATCTCCTTTATGAATTCCGTATTTATCGTTAAAGGCTTTAAAATTATCCAGGTCACAATAAATTACGGTGAATTTAAGACTCTGCTTGATCCGTTTCTCGACCTCTTCCATGATCACAATGTTGCCGGGAAGCTTGGTGAGCGGATTGGCATTTTCGGCCCGCTCTTTCATTTTGGCTAATTCCGTGGTCATCAGGTTAAACGTATCCCCCAATTCTTCCAGCTCATCCCCGGTATTAACCCGCACTCTCGAATCCAGCCTTCCGGAAGCGATCACTTTAGCCACCTCGTTAAATATTCTTATCGGCCCGATAACCAGACGGGAAAGGAAAAGGCTTAAAAAAACATTGGCCACAACGATCAATATGCCGACGGTAAACGCCGGTTTATATACTTGGCCTACGGCCTTCTGGATATTACCCCAGGAAAAAAATATCCGGGCCACATAATCAACGCGGCCTTTATCCCTTAAGGGGCAATACAAAGAAAACATCCGCGCCGCCTCGTCGATTACCGGCTCGCCGCTGGAATCAATGTCGGCGCCGGCTTTACGAATTGTATCCCGGTCTTTTAAGTCGGCTTTACCCCCCTCTATAGCGCTATCGGTAGCCAGGACGATTTTGCCGTCTTTATTAAAGATATAAGCGTTGACGATGGTTTTCGAGTTTCTAAGCTTTTCCAGCCTTTTATATAAAAGCGTAACTTTATCCCTTAAAGGCCGCTCTAAAGGCTTAATGTTCTCCCAGGAATCTACAACCGATAAATAAACGTGGGTGGCTTCGGACTGGTAACTCTTCCTCACCATTCCGATTTCGTGGGAAAGCTGGATGGCAATGAATACACAGATAATAACTATGGTAAAAGTGGCTAAAGCGACGATTATTCTGTTTTTTAAAGTGATTGTTCTCATGAAAAACTTCCCTTTAAGTTTGCTTTAAATATCTTAAGCAGGATGTGGGCAAATTCCGAGGAGTTCCCGGGATTTTTTAAAAACTCCCAGACCAAGGAAGCATGGCTTTCAAAATCTGCCCGCTCTTCTATTATATTAGTATTTTTCTTGGCAAAAGTAAATATTTTTCTGATATCTTCCGGATCTAAATTCTGGAAGGCCTCTCTGGCCCTTAAGGATATTTTTGCTTCCCGGCCGAATCTCTTGGCCCAGCGATAGGAGTAGTCGGAGAATCTATTCTGGACAATGCATTCCGTCAATATCTCTGCTCCCCGCATTCCCATGTATATGCCCCCGTAGGTCAAAGGTTTTATCTGCGAAGCGCTATCGCCGACTAAGAACACCCGGTCCCGGGATAAAGACCGGAAATGAGTTAAAGGCACGATACCCGCAAACTTCTCCAGAATCCGGCCTTTAAGTCCGTTTTTGTCCACAAATTCTAAAAGGTCATAGTAAGGACTCTCGGAGATAACGCCGACCCGGGCTACTTTTTCGCTTTCGGGTACAATCCAGTAAAAAAAGGGCTGCTCTACGAAAACTTCGACCCGATCCTTGGCTGAAGGATTGCACTCCATCCGGAACTGCACCCCTTTTAAGTGCTGCACCCGATCCGGGCTGTTGATGAATTCCCGGACTAAAGACCGGGCCCCGTCGGCCCCGACCACAATGTCGGCCTTAAGGTCCCCCTTGTCGGTTTCGACTATATAAGCGCCCTTTTCTTCTTCCAGTCCTAAAAATCTGGTCTCAAAAAGAATCTCTAATCCGGCACCTAAATTTTTGTCAAAAACCTCCCGGTCGACGACATAAGCCACGTTTTTCTGTCGTAATTCCAAACTGTCGGCGCCTAAATTTACTACGGCCCCGTTTATGGTATTTAAAATACAGTCAGTGGAAAGGGGAATTTGCGTCTCCTCAAATACTTTTTTACCGACCAGCCCCGCGCAGTGAACCGGCCGGCCGATTTCCTTGTGTTCTTCGATAAGCAAAACGCCTAGCCCCCTTTTTTTCAGCAAGTGGGCTAAATAGCATCCGATCGGACCGGCTCCGACGATAACCACTTTATACATACTCCTCCAGTAAATCAAACCACTCTGCGATAACCACTTCTTTATCGAACCTCTCCTCGGCTATGCGCCGGCCGGTCTCACCCATCTGACTCAAGACGTCCCGGCGCTTAAAAGCCCACTCTAATTTCCGGGCGATCGCTTCGATATCGTCCGGTTGAACCCAGATACCGCAGCCAGTCTCTTCGGCTAACCGGGCCGGCTCGCTCCCCTCATCGGTTATGGCCAGATAGGGACGGCCTGCGGCCATTATTCCGTACAATTTACTGGGAACCATGGCTCCGTCCATTCCGCTCTTAAGCGGCAGAAGGTGTAAATCGGCGGCGGAAAGCGAAAAAGAAAGATCGGCCCGGGGTTGATAGGGGAAAAAAGAAATGTCTTTGAGCCCCAGCGAACGGGCCTCGGCTTTGAGCTCTGACTTCATTACTCCATCGCCGATAATAACGGCGTAAAAAGGAATCTGTTTCTTAAGTAAAGTCAGGGCCTTAAAAACAGCGGTAAATTTCTGGGAGAAACCGAGATTGCCGGAATACATAATAATGAATTTATCGCGGGCGCCGATTTTGTTTAAAAATAAGTTATCTTCTCTGGCTACCGGTCTTATCGACCGGGTATCGGCCCAATCCGGGATAACTTTTATAAGACGGTGGCGAAGGCCTTTCTTTTTCAGCCTGTTTTTCATGCTGGTGCCGATACAGACTATACAATGAGCCCGGTCAAAGCTTTTGCGGTTTAAATAATCAAATGTTCTGCTGATCATGCCGGGGCGCAACTTACCTAATCCTAAGGCGACATCCGGATATAGATCCCGGCAATTTATAATGAACGGAACGGATTTTATACGGCTGAGCACCGCCGCGATAAGGCCTAAGAAAGGAGGATCCGTACAAGCGATAATCAGGTCGGCCCGGGTGCGTAAAACAGCAAAGAACGAAAGTGCAGCGTAGGTAAGCCAGTTAATAAAGCGGCCGATGAGATTTTTTTTCCAGAATTTTGTGTGCCGAATCCTTAAAATTTCTATCTGCCCGAACCTTTCTTTACGGTAAAAGCGGCCGAACTTAAAATCTTTATCCGTATAATATGAACGCCCGACTACGGCGGTAACTTTATATGTTCCGGCCAGCTTGGCGCAAAGTTCGGTCAGAAATTGTCCGGTGGCTTCGATGTCCGGCCAGAAAGAACGGTTAAGAACCAAGATATGCTTTTTACTTCCTGCACTCATATTTCTTTTTGAATCAAGTGGTTGCCCAAAACCAATGCGTCCATATCCGTACGTAAAAAACATTCGATAGCTTCGCGGGGACTTAAAACTATCGGTTCGTTTTCATTAAAAGAAGTGTTCAGCAGCACCGGAACTCCCGCAATCTTCTTAAACTCATTTAGGAGGCGACAATATCGAGGGTTTGCCTCTTGGGTTACTGTCTGGAGCCGGCCCGTACCGTCATGGTGACAGACGGCCGGAATCTTTCCCCTTTTCTCTTCCTTTATTTTATACACAAAACTCATAAAAGGAGAAGGATGATTTTCGGCAAAGTATTCTCCGGCCTCCTCCGCTAAAACCGAAGGCGCAAAAGGACGGAAAGACTCCCGGTGCTTTATCCGGTTGCTTAAGATATTTATTATATCTCTTTTTCGCGGATCGGCAAGAATACTGCGGTTGCCTAAAGCCCGGGGCCCGAACTCCATTCGGCCCTGGAACCAGCCCACGATTTTGCCCGCGGAAATTTCCAAGGCTGCTTTTTTACATAAAACGCCCTCTTTATTTACTTCTTCTATATTATAACCTCCGTCAGCGAGCCCGAAAGACTTTATCTCCGCCTTTATAGTAGCTTGACTGCATTCCGGGCCCCAGTAAGCATCACTCAGTACGAATTCTCTGGGCTTATTCAGGGTCTGGTTCCATAAAAAAAGAGCGGCTCCGATGGCCAGCCCGGCATCTCCCGGAGCCGGAGGAACATAAATATTATCAAAGGAGGTGTGGCCGGTTAACTTACCGTTCGCCGCAGAATTGAAAGCCACTCCGCCGGCCAGGCAAAGGTTAGCGGTACCGTTACCGGAAGCAGATTTTAAAAAATTAATGATTACCTCTTCCAGCCTTTTCTGTAACCCAAAGGCAATATCCTGGTGTCTTTTCTCCAGGGGTGAATCCGGGCTTCTTCTTTCCCCTAATCTTTTCTCCAGGTAAGGGGAAAATATCGAATCAATATTGGGATACCCGGCTTTAAAATCCATATCGATATAGCGGCGGTGATGCAAAAAATACTTAAGATTAAGCTCGGGTTTATTGTCCCTTACCTTCAATATATTTTTGAATTCCTCAGCGAACGCCGGCCGGCCATAGGCGGATAAACCCATCACTTTATACTCATCTCCGAATTGTAAAAATCCCAGATACTGGGTTAAGGCCGTATAGTAAAAGCCCAGGGAATGGGGAAAAGGTATCTCGCCTAAAATATTTATTTTATTTCCTTCTCCCCAGCCCCACATGGTCGAAGCAAAATCCCCGAGGGCATCCATGGATAATAAAAAGGCGCGGTCAAAATCAGAGGCGAAGAAAGAAGCGGCCAGATGGGCCCGGTGGTGCTCCACGTTTACTACCTTGGCCTTTATCCGTCCCGGATCGACATCAAAAGTTTCGGCCAGTTTCTGTTTCACCGGCAAAGACTCTTTCCAGTGCATCAGGCGCTTCCCGGCCAAAGCAGGAATTTTAACCCCGTAAGCGATCTTTTTCAGCAGCCGGGCTTTGGTATCCCGGGGGAGAGCAATATAATCTATGTCTTTTAAGGAAATTCCCCCCGCGCTCAGGCAGTATTTTACCGACTCTAAGGGGAAACCGGTAAAATGCTTAATGCGCTTAAACCGCTCTTCCTCAACCGCAGCCACGAGTTTGCCGTCTGCGATTAACGCGGCCGAAGAATCGGGATGATAAGAATTAATTCCCAGAATTATCATAATAGTATGGTAAATCAGCTTCTTCTGTGATACTCGTATATCTTGGCATCCACCAGAAAATTAAACAAAAAACCCTGCAGGATGTGGAAAATAAGCCCTTCGACGCCATCTAAAAATCCCAGCCGCAAAAAATAACGGTAAAAGAAATAAACGAACGGCCTGAAAAACAAAGGTAACCTCGCGTACACCTTATCCTTAAGCCACCTTTTCCTCTCGATAGAATTTCCCAGAATACTTTCTCTTACTTGCCCCTTATTACTCTTTTGCTGCAACGCTTCGGCCTCCGAGGTGGCCCAGGTATTATGCCTTGTTATCATCGTAGTTAAATCAGGGGCAAACGTGTCGATTAAGTCCGCCTTAAGGCTTGTTATTTTCCCTTGGACGATAAAATGCTGACCATACTTTCTGTCTTCACATCTGCCTTGGTCTTTCCTGAATATTCGTAAATGATACGCAGGGTAATGCCCTCCGTGCTTGATCCACCTTCCCATGAAAATCGTTTTTCTAGAAACCATAAATCCATTACTGTCGATAGCCGGTTTTGAAAAAATACTTTCTAGTTCTCGAAACAGCTCAGGCGTAGCTCTTTCGTCGGCATCGAGATGAAAGACCCAGTCATTCTTTATGTTCAGGTTTTCCTGAGCCCAATTCCGCTGTCGCGCGTAGTTTTCAAAAGGATGAAGGTGAATATTTTTGGTATATCTCTTAGCGATTTCGAGAGTTTTATCTGTACTGGCTGAATCCACAACTATTATATCGTCAACCCACTTATACACGCTTTCCAGACAGTCTCTTATATTTCTTTCCTCGTTATAAGTAAGAATAATTACTGAAACGCCGATCTTCATCCTCACCCGATTTTTAAGCTATACCCATTCACTACGGAAGAATAAACTTCGGCCATTTGGTCGGCTATTTTATCCATGGTGAACCTGTCTTCAATAAGTCTTCTGCCGTTCTGCCCCAGAGATTGCCTTAAAGCTTGATCCTCCAGCAGTTTTAAAATAGCCTCAGCAATCTCATCTGAATCACAATCGGTGACAATGCCGGCCTGGTATTCTTTTACATGAGGAACGAGCCCTACCCGGTTGGTCACAATAACCGGGAGCCTGCAGGCCATTGCTTCTAAAACAGCTATACCGAAACTTTCCCGGTGCGACGGAAGAACAAATATATCACTGCCATACAATGCCGACAGCTTATCATCCCCTAATAGCATCCCCGTAAAAAGTACGTTTTTAATTATACCTGTTTTTCTGAACGCCGCCTTAAGCTTCTTAAGACATCCTCTTTCATCGGGACCGGCTATTATTAAAAATACATCCTTGCTTCTCTTAAGGACTCTTTCAAAGGCTTCACCCAGCAAATCAAGCCCCTTTTCAAAATAGACCCGGCCCAAAAAAAGTATGGCTTTTTTCCCTCGTAATTGAGGATACCGCTCCCTTAAGTATCGGGAGTGGTTCAGGTTTGGATAATCTGCGATATTAAGGCCTCTGGAAACCACATGCACCGGTGTTTTAAACCCGAGCGAAAGGAATTGTTTTTTTTCATATTCCGAAACCAGATGCATGGCGCTGGCCTTCCTTATGTTGCGTTGTTCAACCAGCCTTAAATACAGACTCTTTTTAATAAAACTTCTCTCCCTGATGGCAAGAGGGTCAAGAGCTCCGAAAGGGTTCAGCAGATAAGGAATTTTATACCTGCGGGCCAAAGCGGCCGCCGCCAGAGTGGGATATAAAAATACCGCGTGAATATGGATAAGGTCAAAATCGGGAATGCGCTTCTTAAAGGTTCTCCATAAATATTTTGCATAAAAATACCATCTTATAAAAGTTAAAGGAAAATAAAAAACTTTAACTCCCTCTACAATCCGGGGCCGGTCGCCGTAAAAAGGAATATCCAGGGTTTTGCGCCCGTCGGCATTAGTGGTAAATACGGTGATGTCATGGCCCTTATCAACCAAGGCCTTACAAAGCTCATGGACAGCTTTTACCGGTCCCCCGTGGCGATAGGCGGGGATATAGCTAGGAACAACATGTAATATCTTCATTGATGATTTACCCCCGCCAGGGGGCTATGTCTTCTAACGGGATTTCGCAACAACTGCTCGGCGGCCATTAAGACCTCGTCCTCACCGATCATTTTTAGACACGTAAGATGGCGGCAGGCTTCTCGATAACAAATATTACAAGCCGGATCTTTTCTTATTATAATATTATTCTCGCCATAAGGGTGCCATTTCCCTTTATGGTCCCTGGCCGAATATACGCCAACTACGGGCGTACCTACCGCAGCGGCCATATGTACGGTGCCGGTATCCCCGCTAATTAGAAGTTGGCAATGTTTAAGAAGCTCTATTGCTTGCAGGAGCGTAAATCGACCGGCCACATCAACCGCCCCTTCCCCGATCATCTCCTTTAACTGGCGGCTCTTTTGACTGTCTTTCTTGCTGCCGACTATAGCTATTCTGACATTGCGGTCCTCGATTAACCGCCTGCCTACTTGAGCAAATCTATCTAAAAACCACAAGTTTGTCTTTCTTTTAGCGTTAGGGTTAATAGCTATTAAGTTTGTGCTGCCGTTTAGTTCTGTTAAAAAATTATTTATCACCTTTTTATCTGCGGAAGATATCGGTAAGGCAAAAGGTGCTTTGTCCACCCGCAAACCCTCTTTTCTAAGAATTATCAGCAATCTTTCGGCCTCGTTATGGAAACATAGATATTTTGACTGGGTCCTTCTAAACATCCGGATTGTGTTAATCCTAAATCCAAGGGCATACCGAGCGCCGATAAGCTTGGCGAAGATTAAATCCCTTATTTGGATCCTGAACTTAGCTAAATTGGGGGGGAGTTCAACAACCAAATCAAACTGTATTTTTCTTAGTTTATTAATCAGGTTGATTTTTTTCTTCAGGGTATCGATTTCTTCCCGGGAATAAACTATTAACCTATCCAAGAATCCTGCGTTAGTTAAAAGCTCTTTCGCCCCGGGCATTTCCTGTTTCCCCGGCGAAGAAAGCAAAGTTATTTTTGCCTTGGGGAAATTTCCCCTTATCGCTATCATTGAAGGAATGGAACAAATTATGTCTCCGATATTACCAACTCTGAAGATAAGGATATTTCTGGGATTCTTAAGATTTCTGCCCGGCCAAAAGAGTAATTTTCGGAATAAGCCCAAAAAAGCATTTAGCAAATTATAGTTAAAGGTCAATATTCTTCTCATGCCGATTATCCCGTTTTTTGAACCCGAATCCGGCTAATAAACCAGGGCGCTACAAACTTTAAGGCTAAAGCCATGATGATAACGCCCATCAAAATTCCCCCTAACAATTTAGCGTTATCGGTCTCAAAGAAAAACACATCTTTTAAAATTGAAACAGCAACTGCATAGCCGAATATTTTTACCTTTGCCTGTTCAGCAAAATACCGATAAACCAGGCCATAGAGAAGTCCCAAAGCAAATATAACCGCAAACATTAATAGGGGGCCGAAGTCGATATAAGTCTCGGCCATATACCCCATGCCGATAGACGTTCCTCGCTCTGCACCCGCTAATTTAAGACCGGTATATTCAATGGTCAATGCAGTATCTGATGCCAGGCGCGGCTTATCGGGAAATAGTAAACGCGGCAACACTACGTGCTTGACCGCCCTTGCCCATAATTTTCCGCCTTCATGGGGAATTTTTGAAGGAACTCTCTTTATAACATGAGCAAACATATCCACGTAAGCTACCCGCTCAAGCAACGCCTCAAGGCCGTTGCTTAAATCTCTTCCGTCTAAAGAAAAGCTCAGCTCCATTATTTTCGTTAGCCGCTCTTTGAAAGGAACTGTAATAATTTGCTGCTCCTTTCCTCCGCTAACATATCCTCTATATTCGTTTCTCACCGACAACCACGCTGTGGAGAAAAGAATAATCAGCGCTGCCACAGCCGCCACCTTAACCATGTTTCTCGGTCTCAGGCTATAGCCCACGGTCAAAAGGGCAATCAAAACGAGAATAAGCACGTCGTTAAAATTGGAAAAGAATCCCGTAATCCCGATTATTAATTCGAAAACCATAGCGGCAATTAAATAGCCTTTATTTCTTTTCCTGTGCAATACCGTATAGGCCAGTATAAAAAACATAACCCATCTTAACTTTAAGAACGCGAGTCCAATCTGCGTTATCTGCGGTATAGTCCGAAGTAAACCTTTAAAAGATATGGAAGCGATAAAAAAACCCAGGTAAACTTTCCAGATGCGCCGGACAGAAAACTGAGATGCCTCCTCCTGCATTTTTGGCTCCGTAAGCCTCGGCAAGCGAGCCAGCGCGCAACGCGCACCCAGGGCTAATATTAAAATCCCGGATAGGCCCAGCCAGATCGCCTGGCTAATTTCTCCACCGCCGAACATTTCTTTAACGCTGACGCCCAAAAAATCAGCATGAAAAACTTTAAGGCTAACCTGTAACCACTGAACAGCAGCTACAAAAAAGAGAATCGGCGGTTCTCTCTTGCGCCATAAAAGAGCGGTAACCAGGGCCAGCGTCAGCACACTGGCCGCAGTAAGCAGAGGATTCGCTGTCAATAACCCGCATAAAGCAATAAACAAAATCAATATTGCCATAGGAGGGGAAAACCGCGGGTAAGGGCTACTTCTCTCCATATTTATTGCCTCCGTTTTGTTCGCTAATCATATTAGCCGCTCTCTTAAGGGCCTCTGCTGTCTTCTCCACCGAATAGCAGGCTACTTTTTTCATCAGAGATCGTTTAACTACCCGGGGGGTAGTTCGGTAAAGATTTTTTAAGGCTAACATGCACGTAAGAAGCTTATCCATGTCTGCGGCCGGGTAGGTATAACCGGTTAAACCTTCCTCAATCAGGTCCGGCGAACAGCCGGCTTCATCGGTAACAATCGCCGGTATACCGCAGGCAAAGGCCTCGTTAACCACCAATCCCCAGGTTTCCCGGGCCTCTGAGGGTAACACTAAAGCATCGCCGGCCCGATATAAAAATGGGAGCTGGGTCTGGTTCTGAAATCCGGCAAAATGAATCCGTCCCGGATAGGGTTTAGCCAAAAACTCTAAACGCTCCCGCAAAGAGCCGTCTCCCACCAGGAGGGCGTGAACATCTGCACCCTGGGGCAAGCTAAATAATTTAATGCACGCCTGGATAAAATCACCGGGGCGCTTATACGGCGCCATCTTGCCCACAAACATAAACACAAAAGCCTCCGGCGGTATACCCAGTCGGCTGCGAATTTCCAAAGATTTGTTCGCAGCCGCAGCGCTTTCGGCACAGTCCCTAAAGAAATCATTATCTACGAAATGCGGCGAAAAGAAAAGTTTATTCTCCGGCACTCCATAGTGTCGCAAATAATCTCTATTACGCTTACCCACATACAAATGGGCATCGATCTTGTTCAAAAACCAGCGGTAAGGTAAATACTTAAGCGCCAATTTTATCCCCGAACGCCGGGTAAGCAACTGCGAGTCCCCGCGCAGAAATACGGGCACATTATTCCTCCAGCAGGCCCGGATGGCCTGGATGTAACTTTTAAGCTGCCAGCCGCAGACCAGAAAAACATCAAATCTTTCTTTTTTTATAATATCATAAATTCCCGGGGTATCACACCCGGAGAAAGAATTCACGTTAGGATGCCGGGCAACATTGGCCAGCCAGCGGTAAGGGTATCCGTCGAGGAGCGGGGTGTCCCAATCGAATTCAATTCCGAACCCCGCCTCGGCCTGCCCTCTGGGATCTTGCCGATGGGCATAGAAAACCTCGATGTTAAATCGCTGGCCCAAATAGCGAAACCAGGGTGCGTAGTACTGAATGGGATGGCTAATTAAAATACCTAATCGCTTCATTAATTTAACGCTCGATCCATTGCCACAGCTAATTTTTCTGCTGACGCTTCAGCGGTAAATTGGTTAAAATAGGAATAATCAACATTGGCTTTATTGAATTGGCCGCTCACGATTGTTTCAATTTTTTGACAAATTTTAAGAATACAATTGTCCAGATCCTCTGCCCCGGTGAAACTCACAGTTTGACCAGCCCTGCTTTCCGTTAAAATTTTAAGGGCTGTACTTTCTCGATGCAATAGAGCTAAAATGGGTTTTTTAGAAAAGACTGCCTCAAATACTTTTGATGCGGTATAGTGCTTTTCGGTTGAACCAACAATTAGAATCGCATCGGCCTCTTTTAAGTGATGCAATACATCGAGATAGGAAATTCTCGCCGGGTACTCAAAAATCGTCTTCGCGTACAAATTAAATTCTTCGGCGACAGGTCTTATATTAAAAGCTCCTGCATCATCCGGACTTCTTCCGGTCCCAATAAAGTAAATTCTTATTTTTTCGAAAACTTTCGGATTTTCTTTCTCTAATCTTTTTAAGCTTTTAAAAAGCGCTCTTAAAACAGGGTAAGCTTTGGGAAGGGCTGCTCCAGCATAGATAAAATTAAATGAACCCTTTTCCTTTCTGAAAATATATGGCTGTTTACAGAGATGAATTATTTCTTTATAATCTTCTGGCTCAAAGCCTATCGGAACGATTACTTTCTTTATTTTTTTAAGATGGGGGTTCCTGGAAATTACCCCTTCGATATAGGAATCGGCGACGCTCATAATCATTGCGGCCTTCTTCACTGCAAAAGGCTCTAAAACTTTTGCCAATCTCTCGGCTACCCAGGCCTTAGAAAACAAAGGCCTTCTATCATGATTCTCTTTTACCCAGGGGTCCTGAAAATCAATGCAGTAGGGAATTTTAAACTCCTCATAAATCAATCTACCTAACAATGTCGATATGGCCGGGGATAAGGAAATAAACAAGAAATCCATCTCTTTTTTCCTGGCCAGTTTTCGTAACTCTCTCCAGTGCCAAAAAAAACATCTGATAGATGTATCTCCGATCAATTTCCCCGGTTTAAAAGCCTTGGTTCTTATGATTTTTAAATCCTTTGGCAGTAATCCGTCCAAATCATAATCCAATTTTTCCTGGTAATACTCGGGTCTAATAGTAAGTACTGTGGGTTCCCATCCAAACTTTTTTAGATGTGCTGCAAGGAATCTTGGCCTATGGACGCAGGTAAGATTACTAGGGGGGAAATTCGGTGCACCCAAAATAACTTTTCTCATAAATACCAGCTATATTATCTGTTCAATAAGTTCTAATAATCTTTTCTTCTCCAAATCCCAGTTATACCTTTCCTGGCCCTGCTTTAAGGCCTCTTTTTTTGACTCTAACAGTGCTGTTTTGTTTTCGGCAAGAAAATCCAATCGCTTAGCTAAGGCCTTAATGTCGCCTGGCCTATACATCCAACCAGCTTTTCCTATTGATTCTATAATGGGTCTCTGTCCTTGAGTTCCTGTAGCAATAATTGAGAGCCCGGCTAATAAATAAGTAAAGATTTTGTTAGTAACGCATAAATCGCGGCTTAAAGGCTGCTTCCTCTCAAGAGCTAAACCTGCGTCGAATTGGGATGCAATCTTAAATAACTCTTCGGGATCCGCTGGCTCTAGAAAGGATGTTTGATCATTTTTTAGATTGCTTTTTAAAGCCAAGCGTGCCAAGTCGGCCTTATATTCATTGCTGATACAACCCTGCAGGTATAATTTTATTTCTCTCTTTACAATACCCATCGCTTGTATAATGTCTTCTAAACCCCTTCCCCGCCCAATCTTGTGTGAAAACCAATACAGCGAAAGTTCGGAATTTTCTTTTTTAGTTCCTTCCTGAAGCATCGAAAGAGGAAATGTATTTAATACAACCTGGGGTTCTTTGATCGAGTATTTTCTGACATAGGCCTGGGCAATGGATTCAGAGGATGCGGTAGTATAATCGCATCGCGGCAAATATCTCTTCTCAATAAATTCGGAAGATTTAGCAACAATATTATTTTTCTCACCGGAGAAGTTTTCGGTATGAAAATCTTCGATGTCAAACCCTAATTTTGCCTTATGCTTCTTGGCTGCCTTTGCTGCTGCTGGTAAGGCGCCTAAATTATGAGCTATATACAAATCAGCTTTGATTGCTCGGGCTGCTTTGGTAAGCTCGGGTGTAACCCGTGACACCAGGCACTCTGGCCAGAAAACAGGGGTAAATTTAAATGCTTTGGCCAGAGAGTGGATAAATTTACCCCGTATCCGCGTCCAGAGGTACAGTAACTTTTGGTCTTCAGGGCTTCCTCCAACGCGGATATACTCCCAAGTGCGGCTCTTAGGCAACTTTTTGTCGATTTCGTCTGCCCATTTAACCCAAAACCCGCCGATTGCCTCAACGCTGTATCCGGCTTCACCTAAGGCCTCCGCTTCTTTTATAACCCGGGGGTTAGTTGAAGGCTGCCCTACCATTATTAAACATACTTTTTTACCCATTTATTTTAAGGTTTCTACATACAAAGAATGCGGCTTGTGGTTAGGTAAATCGTTAGTCAGTTTAGAATCGGCTGAGATGCCAAATTCTAATTTGCTAATCCTGGCGAATCCGGCTTTTTTTAGTACCAGCTCCAGGGTTTCAAAATCATAACCATAAGCGTGCTCATAACCCTGATGAAAAATGTGGTTAATGATGTCCATGCGGGTATGAAAACCTTGGGGCAGATTATCTAAATCCCATCCCAGGACCAGCCATCTTTCTTTTGCCCCGGATTGATAAGCAGCTTGGAACGCCTGGGCATCGGGTACGATTATTCTTAGAACGCCGTCTTTTTTTAAAATTCTCAAGCACTCCTTTAAAAAGACAGGAATGTGCTCATGAAGATCTAAGTGTTCCAGAAATTGCTCGCATCTTATGCGGGCCACAGAATCATCTTTAAAAGGCAAAAGTTTACGGCAGTCATACCTAAGGTAAACATTTTTATGCTGCATCAAATCAAGGTTTATCCATCCTTCTTCTCCGAAAGGACCACAGCCAATATTGACCGAGAGATTATTCTTCCTTCCTATTCTCCATTTTTTCAAGAGATATAAAGGGTTAATCCGGTTATTCAACCTGACCCAAAAAGCATTGATTTCTAAACGCAGGTGATTGAATACATGAAGGGGGATTGGCAGATGAGATTTAATAGCTCTGCCGATAGCCATTTTAAATTTTCTTAAAGTATAAGACCCAAATAAAGGGTAGATATTTTTATATCTTTCTTCCATTTAAGGCTTCCTCATATAAACGTAAATATTCAAAAGCTATGGTTTCCGCAGAGAATCTTCGCTCTCCTATTCGGCGACAATTTCTTCTATCTATTTCCGGTAGCCTTTTAACACATTGAACCATTTCATCAACCGTATCGCATAAAAACCCGGTTTTTCCATCATCAATCCCTTCGGGTATGCCGCCTCTTCTAAATGCGATTACAGGAACCCCACAAAGTAATGATTCAGATATTACTCCAGGAAATGGTTCATCCCACTCCACCGGCAACAACATTGCGGCTGCCTTGCCCAAAATTTCATTTTTCTGCATATCATCAACAGGACCTATATAACAAATATGCTGATTATCAATAAGGGGCTCAATCTCTTTATAAAAATAAGCTTTTTCCTTTAATATATGTGAGATATTCCCAGCTATAATTAATTTACGATTACATCTGCGTGCTACGGCTATGGCCGAATGAATTCCTTTGCAGCGTTCTAAACGGCCTAAAAATACTAAAGGAGCTGTATCTGGATCGGCCCTACCACAAAAGGTGTATTTTTCTACGGAAGCGCAATTGTATATTGTCCTCCATTGGCCTCCGCCTCTTGAGCCACCGAGCCTGATAAAGTCACTTATGGCTGTAAAGAGTAAATTTTTTGAACCTAATCTATGCATCATACCTATATTTGATTCATTTACGCTACGATAATATGATTGAATCTTGGGTATTCTTTTTTTAACCACGCTTAAAAGATAGGCTAACCTTCCAAAATTATGAACCAGATCATGGTGGCGGATTTCCCGTTGTAAAATTAGGCTCAACTTTGAGAAATTTCTAAAGTTCGACCAGCGATTCCACTCTCCTTCGCGGCCAAAAGTAATTAAGCGCCCAGGGGATTTTGAGCCCGGGGCGGCAATCAGGGTTACTGCATGACCTCGCTTAGCATAAACATTAGCCAGGTCATCAATAATTCTTTCTATACCTCCATAGTATATAGGGGGTACCCTTATAAAAGGATCCATTATTAATAGGATTCGCATGCTATTTACCTTGCGATAATACTGAACGGATGGTTTCTTCTATAAAATTGGCCCTGATTATAAGAAGGGGTTATAATGCTTATTTTCGGTAATTATTTTGGGCCGGACAATGCATCTTTCATCTATAGATCAGTAGAATTTCTGTTCTTCCCAGTATTGATAAAACTTGCCTTTCTGAGCCAGGAGTTTATCTAAAACGCCCTCTTCAGCGACTGTGCCTTCTTCAATAATCACAATCTTATCGGCATTTTTTATAGTGGAAAGTCTATGGGCAACAACTACAGTAGTCCTTCCCCTAATTGCCTCAGCAATTGCTTCTTGGATAAGTCGTTCGGTTCTCGAATCAAGGGAACTCGTAGCTTCATCTAAAATCAATATTTCAGCGTCTTTAAGAAGAGCTCTGGCGATTGAAACCCTTTGCTTTTCTCCCCCTGATAACTTAACCCCCCGGTCACCAATATAGGTATCAAGTTTATCAGGTAATTTAATAATAAAATCATATAACCGCGCCTTCTTTACAACTTCAATAAGCTCCTTATCTGAAATATCTCTGTCCAATCCATAGATGAT
The DNA here is from genome assembly GCA_964420965.1 of uncultured Planctomycetia bacterium. Taxonomy (GTDB): domain Bacteria; phylum Omnitrophota; class Gorgyraeia; order Duberdicusellales; family 4484-171; genus CAYQUQ01. Next base: position 23,532 of record CAYQUQ010000017.1, read on the forward strand.
ATTATTTTTCAAAGTATCGTTAAAAAGCAATGTATCCTGGCTCACTAAAGCCAACTGTCCTCTTAAAGAGCTTAAGGTAAAATTTCTTATATCAATGCCATCCATAAAAATTGAGGAGGGTGGACAATCATAATAACGTAAAAGGAGATCGATAAGTGTGGTTTTGCCCACACCGGTTGGGCCTACTATCGCCGTCAGTTTACCCTCTTCAATAGAAAAAGTAATGTCTTTTAATACCCCAACTTCCTTTACATAAGAGAAATTTAAATTTTTAAATTCGATCTTTCTTTCCAAACTTTTAAATACTTTCTTCCCCTCAACTACAAAAAACTTATCTTTATCATCAAAAACCTTAGACACTTCAGAGATCGGCCCAACTTGTTGGGCGAAGGAAGCTCTAGTGTGATTTAGAAAAGTAAAATTAGTGGTAACTCTCCTGAGGAGATAAAAAAATATTAAAAAACTAGAAATCGCTACTGCCTTTTCTCTCATAACCATAAAGGACATGACTGAAACTAATAATAAAATCATAACAAGCGCAATGATTTCCTGGATAGGTGTTATTAAATGGCGTCTTTTATCCAAGCTATATTCTGCGGTTTTTAGATTGCCGCTTATAGAAGCGAATCTCTTCTCTTCCTCTTTCTCTTTGGTATAACCTTTAACCAGGGGAATGCAGGAAAGTATATTAAATATTTGTTCATTCAGGCTGCAATAGGACTCCGTATAAAAATACGATGATTTTCCGACTTTTCTAATAAGCCATTTTAAAGAATAAGTTAAGAGTGGAAAAATGATTATGACAAGTAAGGTTAACTTCCAGGAAATAATGCTCATCACAACCAGATATACAATAAGCATACAGGTTAACTCCAGCGCTCGCTGTAATTGCCCTATTACATCTCCTATTATACTAGGAAAGCTTGCAAGCACACTGTGGAGGTAACCTGTATTGTGCTGGTCAAAGAATAATTTCCCGAAACTAAGGTACCGCTGGAAAATCCTTCTCCTTAAATTATCAGCAAATTGCCGCTTTCGATAAGTAACATTTAGATTAGCGAAATAAAGGAGGATATTTTTAGTTACAGCTGCCGCAAAGATTGTTCCCACGAGCAAAGCAAATATAACTGAGTTAGGGTAGATAGACGTCCGAGGGAATTTTTCGGCAATAAATTTAACCAGCGTTATTTGCCTGGCAAAGCTAAAATCCATTGCAAAAATTCCCTTGGCCAGAGGAAGTAAAAGACCTACGCTGATAAATTCGCAAAGTGAAGCCAGAAAGGAGAGAAGCGCCGGCAGAAAAAACTGAGTAATTTTCATATTTACTTTATATAATAATGAGGCAATCTGGGCCAGCACTAGCGGAGTTTTTACTTTCTCTTCCTTCATAATATCACTTTACAATCGTTCTCTGCCTTTAGGCATTAATTCCCGCAACCTTAATATATCATAATCGTTTCTAATACTCAAATATCATAATTATCCACGAACTTTTCAGAAAGAGTGTGTTTCCCCCTGAATTCCTTTAGGCCTATGAAATGGGCATAACATGGGCACATATCCTCATGACAAGGATAGGGATCGTCTTTAAGTTTGGCCTTCCCGGAAAGTAAATCTTTTATACTCCCTATGCTGTAGGTGAAACATCTCGAAACAGAACCATTTAAAAATAGATTAATCATGTCAACTCCGGCATAACAGTCTAATCCCTTAGTTTGTTTTAAGTCTACTATGTACGCATATTCCTCCGGAGAGTCAAAATACTGTTTTAATATTCTATGCTCTTCAACAGTAAAACCGGCCGGATAACGTTTTCCCTTATAATGAAAGGTAAATGCCAAAAAGCCTTGTAATTTTAAACAAATACCATGCTCTCTAAAGGTAGAGTTAATTTCGGGGATCATTGCTATTATTTGAGGAGTAGTGCATATATTAGCAAAGACATTGCAACCGGCCCTTCTTAGCATGAGAGCATTTTCTATAAATCTTTCAATCGACATAAATTCGGGGTGAAAACTGCAATTGAATGAGGTTTTCCTTAAATCGAGTCTACCCAAATAAGTCTCTGGGCTTACTGAATTATTGGTAATAAATTCGCAAATCCTGACATTGGGAATCTTGTTGATATAGAAACAACATCTTTTAGCCCACTCATCAATAAAAGTTTCTCCCTGAAAGTTTATTCTGACCATAATTTCATCTTCTATTTTAGCCAGCTCATCCCAGATAGATTTTGCCTGTTGAAAGTGTTCTTCAGTAAAAGGGCATTCCATAATTTTCGTGTTAACTTGATTGCAGTAAGAACACCTAAAATTGCATCGAAGTCTTGTATCAGAACTTCTAAAGTTTATCCTTAACGTTCCCTTCTTGGTTAATTTCACCGTTTACTCCCAATAAATGATTCAAGGCCTAATGGCCTTTTATAATCTTAATAATCATCTTATATTTTTCTTCGGCATTCAAATTTGAATAACTTTCTATTACCGAAAGCATCGCAAAAGCAATTTCTACCGCTGTATCCATATTCAAGTATTTAAATAAGCCTAACCTGCCGATCGGGCAGATGTTCGTTTTGCAAATCTCTTTTAAATATTTATCAAACAGGCTGTTGTTGTTCTCGGTATTTACGGGGTACATCGGTACATTATCTTCATCTGCCGCAAGCGGTTTTTGATACTGTATCCAGTTATGTCCTGATTCTTGTTTATACAATACCTTAAAATTGGTTTTCCTTATATATTGCCGATGTTGGGGTAGATTTATAGTTCCGTAATTATCTTCTTCCCAGGATTCATCTCTTTTATAATAAAACTTTAAACTTCGATATCCCAATCTTCCAAATTTAAAATTCATAATCTGGTCTATTGGCGCAGATGAAACTACAACATCGTATTTATCGGGATTAAAATTAGAGGTGTTTAATATTACAGGAATTTCCCCAATCATTTTTTCCAGTAAAAAAGAATAGCCCTGCTTAGGCAGACCTTGCCATTGGTTCTTAAATAATACATTGTTGCCGTTTTCTCTTAATTCCAATCGTTTCGGTGCCCACTCAGCAGTTAGATTTTTAGGGTCGGTTCCCCACATCTTAGCAGTATAATTCCTAATAAAATAGTTATACAGCCTTTTACCGAAGATAGAAACACATATGGTTTCAAAATTTGTTTTGTCTATTTTCTTAGGTCTATTGTTCAATTCTTTAAGGATTAAATCCTTGTCTTCGAAGTCATTAATTGCTTCTTCGGTTATGGGGAAAGGGAATAATTTTCCGTTTATTATCATCCCTTTTCTATGGGTGTATCCATTGAAATCATCAAATTTAGTGATAAAATTCTTTATTTTGGAATTTTTTGTATGGAATACTCTTCCTCCAAAAGGCTCATATCGCAATTTATCCTTATTCACTCTGGTTATGCATAAGCCGCCTAGGTGGCCTTCTTTCTCAATCAATGATACATCGTACTTTTTATCTTTCAGGAGTCTGGCGATAGAACATCCGCTTAATCCCGCGCCTACAACCAGTATTTTCATTTTAATCTTTTCCGTCTTTCTTTATGAGGTAATCCCCAATTGCCAGACAATCTAGGCCTGACTGCCTAAAGGCCTGTATGGCATCTTGAGGCGAGCAAATAATGGGCTCCCCGGCTAAATTGAATGACGTATTCATTATTGCGGGAATCCCTGTTTCATCTTCAAAAAATTTGATCAAATCGTAATACCTAGGGTTGATATCTCTAGTGACAGTTTGAGGTCTCACGCTTCCGTCTACATGAACTCCGGCTGGAATTTCTTTTTGCCTCTCTTTTATAACCTGATAGGTTTTGACCATGAAAGGAGCCTCATCTATATCTACTAAATATTTACAAGCTTTTTCTTTCAAAACAGAAATCGCCAGAGGTCTCCATGGTTCTCTTCCTTTAATTTTGTTAACAATATCATGAGTCTTTGGGTTGGTTGGATTCGACAGTATGCTTCTGTTCCCTAAAGCCCTTGGCCCTATTTCCATTCTCCCCTGGAACCATCCCACAATTTTATTATCCACTAATAATTTTGCAGTTTCTTCGGAGATGTTTTGTTTCTTCTCAAATTTTAGATTATTTTCTAATAAGGCCTTTTTAATCTCATAGTCACTGTATTCCGGTCCGTAACAGACGTGTTTCATTTTAAAAAAAACATTGTCTCCCATTTCATAAGCACATAATAATGCTGCTCCTACGGAAATCCCTTCGTCACTAGCTGCTGGGAAAATAAAAAGCTCTTTAACCAATTCGCTTCTTGAAAGTTTACCGTTAAGCATACAATTAAGAAAAGTACCTCCGCCCAAACACAGATTTTCTTTCTGCGCCAAATTCTTTCTTAATATTTTGGATACCGCCTCTTCCAGTAGTTTTTGGGTTGACCAGGCTAGATTTACGTAATTCTCGCTTAGAGGGGGCTTATCAAGAGGCCTTGGGGGGAAGCCGAGTATTTTTTTATTAAGATTTTCTTTATGAAATTTTAACCATTTTCCTTTATTGAGATTCAATACCTTACTGCCTAAAAGATTATGAAGGTTACTCCTCTTGCCGTAGGGTGCTAATCCCATTGTTTTGCCTTCACTTCGCGAACCTAACTTAAGATAATCGGAACTTATATACTGATAAAATAAACCTAAAGAATTCTTAAAGGTCTCACCATCCTTTAATACTAATCCTCCTTTGTCGGCATGATAAAATCCTATGGATGAAATTTCTCCACAGCCATCTATAACCAGGACCGAGGCTTTATCAAACCCGGATAGAAAAAATGTTGCCGCAGCATGACACTTATTATGATCATAAAATTTAACAGGGATATTATATTTCAATATTATATCTTTTAAAAAACCTATGCTATAACCCTTAGGGTTTCTAAATGTTTTACCGTTGCAGATTTTTCTTTCAAAAGGATCAAACTCTTTATCTTCCAAACATATTTCTATAAAATCCTCTAACAATCCATCGGTATCCCATCTTTTCAGGCGCATTTCCTTGAATTTTTCAAGCACCTCAAAAAAATTAATATTCCACCAGGATATGGCAATGCAATCGATGTCTTTCCAGATTAAATTTGCTTGTTTTAAGCAATACTTAATGGCAGCAATTGGGTCGGCTCCACTGTGTTTTGCCCTATCAAACCTTTCCTGCTGGGCAGCGGCTATTAATTTTCCGTCGATGACTATGGAAGCTCCGCTGTCATGACAATCTGATATATTAATTCCTAATACATGCATCGTATTTTCTTTAAATACTGAGTGCTAAAGATTTTTAGAGGCGGGCTAAAACATTCATTTCTTTGACTTTGACAGAAATTCTTAAATTACCAAGAATAATATCACTTCGGGGGGAAATTGTCAATTGACCCATTCCGGAGGATCGGATTGCTTTCCCGGCCGATATTTGGTATAAATATAGTTACCTATATTATGTCATTTTTAGGAAAAGCTTCCAATAGTATCCTCTCATTAAACTTATACTTACAACTCTTTAAGTTAAATTTATATTTAAATCCCCTCGCAAGAGAAAAGTATCTTAAAGCTTTCAAGAAGGTAAGTATAATTATAGTAATATATAATAACCTCCAATACACAAAAAAATCCCTAAGTTCCCTAATTAAATATACTTATTTTCCTTATGAACTTATTTTAGTTGATAATGGCTCAAAAAAGGAAACTATTGATTGGCTTGAGCAGTTTATGAATAAAAATGAAAAACAAGATATCTCCTTAATTAAATTATCCCCCAAGGAAGAATGGAGCCGGGAAAAGAAGATATATTCTGCAAAAAATATTGGTTTAAAAGAAGCAAAAGGTGACTTAATCATAGTGAATGACAATGATATTCTATACGCTCCATTCTGGATATTTTATGCAGTGGCAATTTTAAAAACTTTCCCCCAAGCAGGAATAGTAGGGCTTATAAGGTGTAGCTATAAGAGCCACTGCATATTAAACCATAAAAAAGAAAAAAGAATGAAAGCTTACGTTATGAATACGATTGCCGGATATAACCTTATTTTTCCAAGAAAAGTATTAGATAAAATTGGATATTTTAAAGACTTTCCTCAAAATTATGCAGGATTGTTCAAAGGCTATACGGGGTGTGATGTAGAATTCACTCTCAGGTTAAAAAAATACAACCTGTTAAATATAGTTCCTGAAAAAGACATGCTCATTCATATGGAACAACCCCGAGGGGTGTATAGGTGAGCTCCGTTAGAAAACTCCTTTGTTAATTACCTAATTCAAACCTAAGACGGTTTTGATTTTTCCAATACTTTTCTTAATACTATGGTCTGTCAATGCTCGCCTCTGGGCCTTGCGGCGCATGCTTTTGCGTTTCTCGGGATTTCGTTTTAGCTCTCGAATTCTCTCCACCATCTCTTCTGGTGTGCGATAAATTTCGATTTCTTTGCCTATGTCATAAAGCTGATCCAACCCCTCTGTCCATTCAGTTAAGTAACAACCTCCCATCATTGGTGCTTGGATATCCCGCAGCCTCGAATAAGTGTTGGGTTTCGAAAAAGGATGTCGATAACTAGGGTAGCGGTTAACCCCTATGGTGATTATGCTTTGCTGGGTAATTTTTATATATTCATCATCATCGGGCCTCTTGCGTACATAGTCATTAAAAACACCATCAGCAATCCGCGGCCTAAGTTTAAATATTCCCTTTCTGGCCCAGGCCTTAAAGCCCTGCTGAGCTATAAACCGCGGTTGGTTGGCGATGATTTTCCGTAAGCCTCGTCTCTGTGGTTGCGCCGTCGCGGCCGGAGCCGGCTCCCAGCCTTTACCCCGGATTTCCAGAGAAACCCCGAGCTTAAGCGCTGCGGCAAACAGAGTTTCGCGCTGTTGGTCGCGTGACCCGATAAAAGTAACTTCGTAACTTTCCGGATGCTGCCAAACCCGCTTATCCGGCGGAACCCAGTAGGGCATCGGCGCATACATATGCTTTAAGCCGGCCTGGCGGTACATTTTCCGGGCTTTAAATTCGGGAACCCAATGTAAATCAAAGCATCTGAATTCAGTGGGAACCTTAACAAGCTCCCTTATATTGTCACAAAAGAAATTAACACACGGGATACCGAAGCTTTGGATCCTTTTAACGGCCGCGGGCTCAACCTGCTTGGGAAAAAGATAAGCGAGAACCATTTCGATTGGCCGAGTTTGATGCTGCTTTTTTATATAAGAAACGGCCGCTTCCCACGTGCGCTCTCGCCAATTTTTCAAGGCCTTCCTCTCAGAATACATCAGCCCCTCTGCCCAATCTAGACCTGCAGCTTCAAGCCATTCACCCCCCCCTTCTTCAATCCCCCGCTTAAAATATATTTCCCAGTATCGGTAGGCCGGTATCGGGTGGTTATTTAGCGACTGCTGGCAGATTAAAAAAATACGCATGGGAAATATTCCGCTCTGCTCAAAGAGTGAACTTCCGGGTTTTTTTAACCCAGTGGTTATTTTGGAAAACTATGCTCTTATAATTTATGTCTTTAAAAAGATGCCGGCAAATATCTTCTATCTTCAGAAAACCTAATGTCTTTTTCAATCCCTTCAGCCGTTTGATCTTTTTTAGTTTTTTCTTTACTGCTACCGGGCACCGCTGCTTTAATTCCGAAAGGGCGGCTTTTATTTCCGCATTTACTTCTTTGCTGTGCAGGCTAGTCCGGTTGCGGTCATAAACTCTATAGCCCCCGATAATACAATCCACATGCCAGAGTTCGGCAAAGGTAAAAAACCGGCACCACAATTCACAATCGATCTGAAATTTATACTTTTCATTTATCGCTCCGCCCGCTTTTTCCCAAAGCGAACGCCGCCAGAAAACCGATTCCTGCTGAATCCAGTCATACCGGCCTAAAAGAAAATCATATATATTCTTATATACAGCAAGCGCTTTTACCTGTCTTCCGTAAATATCCCATAAAGAATGATAGCCCGTTATCCACTCAATATCTTTGTGAGTATTAAAAACCTCCGCTACAACCGAAAAGGTCCAGGGCAAATACTTATCGTCGCTATTAATCCAGGCCATTATTTCTCCCGTGGCCCGGGAGAATCCCTTATTGAGGGCGTGGGCGTGGCCCTCGTCCGGCTCACTCACCCAATAAGCTAAATGCTGCTCATATTTTTTTATTATTTCCACAGAATTATCCGTACTTGCTCCGTCGATAATAATGTATTCCAAATTGGGATATTCTTGCGATAACACCGAACGTATGGTCTCTTCTATAAGTTGCCCCTGATTATGAGAGGGGGTTACGATACTTATTTTCGGCCAAGCTTTTGGTT
>CAYQUQ010000018.1:0-31084 GCA_964420965.1 uncultured Planctomycetia bacterium
TTAAATACCACCTTCGGCTGCATAAAAGGTTCGGACTTCGTCCCCTATACACCGTTCTACTTCGCCCTTGGAATAAGACGTAATAGGTTTGGCGGGCTTCGTAGGAACGGGTTCTGATATTAATGCATGTCGTATATATCCTAATTAGTCGTAAAGATTCACAGAGATATTACATAGGAACCACTCAGAATTTAGAAAGGAGACTTGCAGAACACAATAATTCCAAGGGTGGGTACTCGAAACAATATGCCCCATGGCAAGTGGAAACATATATTGCATTTAGAAACAAGCACCTTGCTGAACAGTTTGAAAGATATCTCAAAGTAGGCTCAGGGCAGGCGTTCTTGAAGAAACGGTTGATTTAATCCTGGCGAAGTAGATCCCCCTCTCCGTATTAAACAAAGTTCGAACTTATTTTATAAAAAATTATCAAAAATAATGCTCTTTGAACTCGACTTGTCCCGCCTCAGACAAAGAACAAGGTGAAAATATTTTATCTTTAAGTCTTTTTGTAGTATATTAAATGCTATATGATATGCATAATAAATTGCATGTAATATATTATCGCAAATAAGAATCATTGTTAAGGTTAAATACGCTTGGTGAAAGGATTAGAAGCAAGAGGCGAAATAAACATAAAGGATATGGAAAATGGAAAGATTGTTATAACATATATTGGAGAGTAGGTATCAACCCTTGTCGACAACTGTTATAAGTCTAGAGATAATGTGATCTAAAGTTTTTGCAGCGAACAAATTCATATAAATGTAACTTTCACGGAGAGGATCGTGAATGAGCTTTCTTTCCTTTGCATTATACGTAAACATCTTGTACCCAAACTTCTCTAATGCATGGTATAATTCTGCACAGGATGAGCCAGCAGCTCTGCGTGCTTCTTCAGTAAATTCCACTTGCAAAATAGGTGCATCCGCTCGAGACAATGTTTTATAGCCACCGGACAGTACGTGAGTTTCCCACCCTTCGACGTCTATTTTCATCATTGTCACCTTTCCTATGAGATCGTGTTTTTGGGCGAAATCATCCCACGTAACCGTCTGGACAGTTTCGACTTTAATCATCTTTCCTTCGTATGGTTGTCCTAAAGAACTCCAAGCATCGTAACCATCCAGTGGTATTTTTAGATTAGCTTGCCTCTTTTGATCGGAAAAGGCAAGTTGATAGCAAGATGTATTCGTTAGGTGATTCAATTGAGCATTCGCAACCAGATGCTGATATGCTTTTGAGCAGGGTTCAAAAGCATAAACATATCCACTTTTACCCACTCTATGGGCAGCGATCAAAGTGAATAGTCCAATGTTAGCACCGATATCAACAAATATATCTCCTGGTTTTAAGAAGGCATTAACAAAACGTTGTTCCTGTCGTTCGAATTCACCACCGTAGATTAATTCACAAAGCTTACTATCAAAAAATAACCGCATCTTGACACCCGATTGTATTCTTTTTTCCATATATTGCCGTTTGTCGATTTGGGATTTCCACCATGCAAGACGTTTATTTTTAATATATCTATCCCATTTTACTTTCAAGTATTGGATAAGTGCACCTTTACGTAAATGGAATACTCCGCGACGAATGCGTGTAAATTGTTTCTTTAAACTACTCACGAACAAAGGCTCCATCGATTTGCAAGATTTGTTGACTTTCACCTTTTACTGGACTAAAAAGATATTTCAATCGAAACCCCTTATGGATTAAAACTTGATATGCAGAATCAAATGTGGAAGAACCTGCATAAAGTGACTGTAAGCTTAATTCGCTGATTACTACCTTACAAGACTTCAGTGTTTGCTTGGCACCCTCCAACACTTTATCCTCATAGCCCTGAACATCCATTAAAAGGAGATCAACATTTTTAACTTCGTAATCTCGCAAAATGTCATCTAACGGCCTCACGTGTACCTTTATGGTAACCCATTTGCCAAGCTCAGGAAACTCTTTAAGGGCGATTGACTCATACGGTAAAAGAGAGCTTGCTTCTGAAAACTCATCTGCAAACATATCTTTTAAACCTTCTTCAGCGCCAGCAGCAATTTCAATACAATGCATGTTTTTACAATTTGCTGTATTTTTAAGAAGCATCTGAAAAACCTCTGGTACGGGTTCGATTAAGTAAAACTCGCGTCCAGGAAAAGCCTCATTCAAACACAAAGCTTTCTCACCATTATGTGCGCCAACATACGCTATAGTATGTATTTTAAACCTTTCAAATATGGGGGCAAATTGAACATAAACTTCTTTAGTAAATGGGGGCCAAGATTTCCAGGCGGCGCCAGGATAATGTTCTTTCATATATTTATTTATACCATTATCTGGTTTGGGTATATACTTGATAGAAGAAAACCGATTTAAAATTCTAAAAGCAAGAGTGCCATCGCGAATATATTTGAAAATGCGGAAAAATTTATTCATCGCATTCCTCGCTGTCTTTAATATATCAATTGAGAATAGGAGCGCTTATGCCGGGCCTATTACGTCTATTCAACTTATCCTTATATATTTTTTTGCTGAGAAAGATTTCTTATGCAAAGGCGAATTATACGTTTAATTTTTGATATTACCCGTTCGACGATATATACTATAGGTTCTAATCCTTTATAGATATGAGCTGAATTTATCTTTAATAAGAAAAGTTTTAAAAGAACTCTGGGGTTTCTCGATAGGGCACTAAGTTTATACTTTAGCTTCTTAATTGCCATATCATATTTTTTTAAATCATCAGGGATAATAGCGCCCGTCTTAACCTGATATAAAAAATGAATAAGCCCATAATAGCAATTATCGATTAATTGCGCAGGCAAACTTGGTGCATGTTTCTTGACAAATGGATGGTAAAACACTTTATAAAAATATAAAAAAATATTTGGGTCAGGCGAACAATACAAATAATCTTCATCGCAGGTACACAGTGGTTCGGAAATGATACATAATCTTGGACTATTTGAGGCATTTAATACTGAAAAACTGAGATCGACGAAGAAATAACCATTTCCGAAAAAAGATTCGAGTTCTTTCAATTCCGAAATGCTAAACGATATTTTTCTCAAAACATATATACTGAGCTTCGTCCACACATAAACATACTCAATGATTTTCTTGGGATCAGTAATTATTGTAACAGGGTCCTGAAGATCAAAGGTTTTGTGGGGGTTACCCGGAGGTTGAGTAAATGAAAATAAAAGAATGTCGGGCCTATGTGTTTCTAATGCGTCGAGAATAGCACAGAGGGATCCTGGTAGTGGAATATCATCATCTGGCAGGAACCAAACATAATCCGTTTCCGCTATTTCATAAAGAAACTTGACATTACCGTCAAATCCTAAATTCTGAGCTTGGCGAAAGTATTTAAGCGCGAAAGTGTTGTTGGAGAAATCTGACACTACTGCAGGAGTCTCATCGCTTGAGGCATTGTCACTTACTAAAAGCTGAATCCGGCTGTCCGGCTTTAACCGAGCAGCCTCGGACTCAAGCGTCCTTAGAAGCCGGCGTAATTTACCGGCTCGGTTGCAGGTTGGGATTAAAATTGAAAATGAAATCATCTCCATTGAGCATCCTTTCGTTTAACAGGGAGATGCCTTCAACTCTGCTGGTCAAGCTAAGTTGAATAAGAAATTTTATCTATGGTAATCAAGAGTAATACCGATAGCTTCTTCAAGTGAAGTTTCAACCTCTAAACCAAGTTCATTCTGAGCCTTGGATATATCCGGCACATAACGGTGGCGGTGGGTGTCTGTTCTTGAAGTTAAAATCTTAACTTCATTATTGGTTCCAGCAACCTCCTTAACCATTACGGCAAGTTCACCGATGGAAATCTCCTGGTCAGACCCCACATTATAGATTTGGCCTGTTTTATCAGAGAATAAAATAGTTAGAAGCCAATGGGCCAAATCACCGGAACAAAGGTAAGAACGGGTAGGAGTGCCATCCCCTTTAATAATTATAGGCCGGTTATTCAGGCAGTCACTTATAAAATTCCCTATTGCAAAATGAGCATCTAATGGTAAATATTCACCGACAAAAGCAAAACATCTTGCTATACAACATGGAATTCCGGCTTCCAGGCACATTTTTTCTGCTTCCAGTTTTGATTTTCCATATACATCAACAGGATCACAAAAAGATTTTTCTGTCACTGGAATCTTGCACTTGTTACCATAAACAGCTCCGGAACTTATATAAAGGAATTTCGACAAACCCTTATTTTTTTTTGCAAAATCAAGGACATGCTTAGTCCCGTCGATCACGACCGATCGCATTTCATCGTCTGGTATTATTTTCCCCGAAGTCGCAGCTCCGTGAAGTATATAATCAAAATCCCCGTCCGGAAACTCAAAATCCCTAACGTCTCCCCGCAAAAATTCTACCCGCTTATCGGTCCGCAAAGACGGAAATTCGTTTATTCTCCTCTCAGGCTCACGGGAAAGTAATACAATATCCTTATCTTTTAATCCACGGCGGTGAAGCATTAAGCTTTTTCCGAAAAATCCGGTTCCGCCGGTGATGAATACCCGTTTATTTCGCATTATTGTCTCTCCACTGGAATAGTTTTATAATCCTACGGCAAATCTTTGTATTTCTCAAGCAGCATTTCTGCGTAATCATCAACTATATCGGGTTCACAATATTCTAAAGAGTCACATTTTGAACATAAGATATTTCCTCGTCTTTCACCCTTAAGATGCATACGTCTGAAATCATTGAATTTTTTCCCGTTCCATATTTCATATAAACTCTGATCCTTTACATTCCCGAAATTAGTTTCTTGTTCCCAGTCAATCGCACATGCGGTTACGTTCCCATTGAAATCAACAGTCAAATCATAAAAAAGTAAAGTGCATATTTTAACGGGAGTTTTAAGTACGGGTTTGCCATAATAACCTAGTCCGTCATCTTCTTTTACATGTGAAACATCAAAGTTAGGCCAAGCAGGAATAATTCGTTCTATAAACATTTCATCTGCATACTGAGCAAATAATCGGAAAAACTCTTCTCTTTCAGATTCATTTACCCCTATATCATTAACTTTGATAAAGACTTTACAGTTTTTTCGATTTTTACAAAAATAAATAATATTTTCAACCAACTTTTCAAAATCAACATCCACTCCGGAAATTCTTTTGCAGGTTTCTGCACTCATTCCCTGAAGAGAAATGCCGATCTTATCTAATCCGGAATCTATTATTGCATCCGAAAGTTCCGGAGTCAGCAGGCTGGCATTAGTTGTAGTATCTACCCTTACCGTTGGCTGCTTCTTCTTGGCATATCGAACCATCTCAGGGAATTTTTTATTTAATAAAGGTTCTCCTTCTCTCATTAAACGCAAAATCTTTATCTTTTCAGGGAATTCATCAAGATCATCAATAACTTTCTTGTAAAGTTTGAAATCCATAATTCCTTTTTCAAAATTTTTTTTCCTAAATTCATTTTTAAGAGAGCATGGACAGAAGATACATTTGAAATTGCATATGCTTGCAACTGCTAATTGCAATTCAAATGGTGTTTCCAGAGGAATTACTGTTTCCAGTCTAGTTCTTTCAGTTGCTTTTTTATCTTTTATTTCAGCCATAGTGAAGCTCCACCGCCTTGCAGTGGTGGCCTCTTTACCTTCAGGATTCCGCAGGGCGGGGCGGAATCCTGAGCCAGAAAGCCATTCATCCACGCCCTCACAGGCGTGGCTTTCTGGCGAATGGGTAAAAATACTTTTTTATCTTAATTATGGTAAATCCTTGTATTTCTCAAGCAGCATTTCTGCGTAATCATCAACTATATCAGGTTCACAATATTCTAAAACTTTGCATTTTGAACATAAAATATTTCCTCGTCTTTCGCCCTTAAGATGCATACGTCTGAAATCATTGAATTTTTTCCCGTTCCATATTTCATATAAACTCTGATCCTTTACATTCCCGAAATTAGTTTCTTGTTCCCAGTCAATCGCACATGCGGTTACGTTCCCATTGAAATCAACAGTCAAATCATAAAAAAGTAAAGTGCATATTTTAACGGGAGTTTTAAGTACGGGTTTGCCATAATAACCTAGTCCGTCATCTTCTTTTACATGTGAAACATCAAAGTTAGGCCAAGCAGGAATAATTCGTTCTATAAACATTTCATCTGCATACTGAGCAAATAATCGGAAAAACTCTTCTCTTTCAGATTCATTTACCCCTATATCATTAACTTTGATAAAGACTTTACAGTTTTTTCGATTTTTACAAAAATAAATAATATTTTCAACCAACTTTTCAAAATCAACATCCACTCCGGAAATTCTTTTGCAGGTTTCTGCACTCATTCCCTGAAGAGAAATGCCGATCTTATCTAATCCGGAATCTATTATTGCATCCGAAAGTTCCGGAGTCAGCAGGCTGGCATTAGTTGTAGTATCTACCCTTACCGTTGGCTGCTTCTTCTTGGCATATCGAACCATCTCAGGGAATTTTTTATTTAATAAAGGTTCTCCTTCTCTCATTAAACGCAAAATCTTTATCTTTTCAGGGAATTCATCAAGATCATCAATAACTTTCTTGTAAAGTTTGAAATCCATAATTCCTTTTTCAAAATTTTTTTTCCTAAATTCATTTTTAAGAGAGCATGGACAGAAGATACATTTGAAATTGCATATGCTTGCAACTGCTAATTGCAATTCAAATGGTGTTTCCAGAGGAATTACTGTTTCCAGTCTAGTTCTTTCAGTTGCTTTTTTATCTTTTATTTCAGCCATAGTGAAAATACTTTCTTTTAATTATTATTGAACGATTTCAAGGCCCCCATTGATGAAAGTAGCTATATTGCGAACACAATGTAAATAGTTTTCTTTAATACCTGAGATTATTTCATCAGAATATTCCGGACACATAATAATTATAGTTTCGACCGGATCTTTATTTAACTGTTGTGGAGGAAATATTTCCAGGGCCGATGCCGGGGTAAACCTCCCTTGTTTAAAGGGGGCAGAATCAACAATATAGGAAATCTTACTTTCAATTTTTGCAATGGATATAATACTAAAAGCTAAATGGCTGGCTCCCCAGATAGCAATTTTCCCCTCCTTCTTCAGGATGGAATCCATGTAATCATTTACCTTTTTACTGAATTCAGAGACTTTATTCATTGGAACAGAAAGGTCGTATAGCTTACGTTTCCGAAAATAAGCCGTAACAACATTTAACTTTTCATTTCTGAAAAGATCAATTACTTCAAATCCATTGAATATTAAAGTATTGCGTAAGGAATCAGCGGTAAAATAGCAAAGGTGGTCAATCATAAAACCGTATAAAAAATTATCATTCAACTCAAATTCAAGGTCGGGAACAGCAACCATCCCAATACCGTTTTCTGAAAGTAGCTTGCTGCAGGAACGCAAAAAAGCTCCTGGTTCTGGAGCATGCTCAAGAAAATTAATTGAGAAAAAAGCATCGAAAGCAAGATCATCCAATAAACCTGATAAATCTGTAGGATACGCCTGAAAAGCCTGAAGCCCTTTTTCTTTAATGATTTTGATATATTCGGGGTTATGCTCCATGCCATAGGCTTGAACTGGAAGCTCGTCTAGAATCGACAAATACTCACCGCGCCCCGAACCAATTTCAATTACATTCTTCCCTTGAAGGTTAAAACGTTGAATAAATGAATTGAATTCATCACGCTGGCGTTTCAACATTGAAGGAGAAGAACTTCCTGCCCTTATATTATCTTTGTAGTAAGGAACAGGGGTGTTGGAAAGCTGTACAAGTTCACAAAATGGACACTGCCTTAAATCGAGAACAACCCCTGAGGCAAGAGCGTCATCCTTGTCTTCTGGCAGGTTCTGAACTGCTTTAGGCATCCCCGGCAAGCTTAGCAGGGGTTCATCATCCAATAAATTTCCACATGAACGGCATTTTCTTTCTTTAGCCATTGGTTTACCTTATGTTTATTGCTCCGCTGGTGAAAGCGTTAAAGAACCAATAGTATTCCCTTTACAATGATTGCAGGAATAAATAAATTGTTTATCATAAAAAAAAGACTTAAGGGTTTTTTTAAATGACTCTCGATTTAAAGACTCATCAAGAACATCAATAAAATCATCTTTATACTCCGGAACCAAGCCGGTATTGGTCCCATGCGATGAACGGGGGCATCGGTAAAGCCTTCCATCCAAGAGCTCGGAGCAGGAATTAAAATTACATTTTTCAAACAATTCTGTCATCTGTTGTGGATTCGATCCTCTTTCCTCAAAACCTCCCAGATCAGCCCAGGCCCAGTGTTTGTTTATTCGATACCCTACATTCAGGCTTTCTAAGGTTTCAATTAATACATTCATTTTAGTGGATAATTCACCATAGTCATTAATTAACACAGAAATACGCTTGTCCTTTAATATTTCAAGATCCTTTTTGGCAGGAACCAAAGTACCGTTAGTTATAACATCAATATGCAATATTTTGCCTGTATGGAGTAAGCGTTCAGCAATAATGGGAAAATCCTTATTTAAAAATGGTTCCCCTCCCAACAGCTCAACATGGTAAACTAAATCAACACAAGAAAAAATCCTGTCAATGGCACTTAATATTCTGCAAGTATCGAAATCGCTGGTCCTTTTGTAAAAGCCGATTAAGCTTGAACAATTCTTACACTTAAGAGTGCAACGGGAGGTAACAACAACATTCAACCGGGGAAGAAGGAAGCTGCCCTCGGGGATATCCATAACTTTTGAAAGCAAACCTATTTTAGGAAGATACCAGATTAAGCTTTGCAGTTTTTCAAAAGGAACATTCTTAAAATCAATGCATCGGATCACCCCCTCAGCATTGTAGATATCTTCAAAGCCCGCTGTTGTCAGCTGCCGGCTTATTTCCTCAAAATAACGTCCCGCAGCAACAATGACCAATGCATCGTATTTTTCAGCACATAAACGCTCAAAAGGAACTACTTCGTAGCCATGAAATGGTACTTGCTGCTTCTTCTTATCATTATCACAGAAAAAAAACGGTTTAATATTTAGTACATCCAAAGCATCAAGTATAATCTTACCCACAATCGAAGCTCCAAAAATAACAACCGGACGAGAAGCGGATGATACTTTATCAACAAAATTCATTTTAAATATCTTCTCCTAAAACATTCGGTGAAACCCTCTCTAAATCATCAATAGCATATTCATCAACAAGAAATGAACAATCCCTGCAGCTGGGATTCTCGTGTCTTCTATTTTCCAACTGCATCCTCCAGAATTCACGGATCTTCTTCCCCCCCCAAATTGAGGATATATTTTCTTCTAACGCATTACCGACACAAGTATTTCCTTTCCAGTCGGGATCGCAAAGAACAACATCACCATTGTAATGGATACTCAACATCTTAAAAGGTTGAGGGCAAACCTGGCGCATCTTCTTACCATTGTTATTTTTAGACAACCACTGGTGTTTTTTCTCTAAAACCGCTTCATCAGCAATGGGAGAGAATTCCCTTAAGAAACACTTATTTTCAGATTTTTCATCGCTTTTGAGCATTTTAAGATAAATAAAAGGCTTCTGGCTCCCTCTTTCGTCTCGCAGGGCCTTCAAAGATTTTATATTCTTCTTGATAACATCCACATCAAATTTACTTTGAGTTATAATTTTATGGCGCTCTCGGTCTGCAGAATAAATTGAGCAGCGTAAATAATCTAATCCTGCTTCGATAAGCTTTAATGAACATTCCTCAGTTAGAAGAGAAGCATTGGTAGTAATCTCAACCCTTTCGGCAATGTCAAGATCTTTGATATATTTTACCATGTCTGGAGTTGCTGAATTAAGTAACGGCTCCCCAAAACCGACTATGCGGATGACTTTAATTTTATCTCCTTCCCAGGAAGCTAGATCATCGGCTATTTTTTTTAAATCGTCGATTTTCATGCTGCCCTTTGGGAGATACGAGTAAATATCAGGTTCGTTATGAAAACAGCAAACGCACTTAAAATTGCAAATGCTTGTAGGTTCAAAAAGCACTGCAAATGGTTTGGGCAGCGGAATAGAATCGCGCAAGCTGACCCGATCAAGTTTTAATTCTGAATATTTTTTAGCAGCAACCATCGCAACCCTTAACATAGTCGTCTTCACCGGTAAAAATTTCGCGATAATCAACGGGTAAAGGCTTGCCGTAAAATCTTGACATATACTTATTGATAAAACCGCGATCCTCACCGGACAAACAAATGGGGGAAAAGTTTTTGAAATGTTTAATTTTCATTCCCCGATCTACAATTGTCTTTAATGAATCTTCAAAGATATTCCCTATACTTATATGCATAAATACACAAGGAAAAACATCGCCGAACTGGGAAATATGAAAACATTTTTTCAAGACCCCACATCCACCGCGCATACCGTAAGAAGGAAAAACATCACGTCTGGCTGCCGGATATTTCTTATTTAATTCACGGAGGAACCTGGCGTCATCCGCATCAATCAGCACATCATGTTTACCTTCCCATTGTCCAAGTGCTTTTGCAGCGATCAAATCAAGCCAAAAACCATTTTCCTGAGCGAATTGAGCTAATTTCACCGTGTTTTCCGACTGGGCGTTCTGATGAGTTACTACATACTGGATAACGGTATCCAGACCGGCATTTTTTGCATTCCAGATGGCGCTAATTGCCTTCTTGTAAGCTCCATCATCATCTCGGTTCGCGTCATGAAGCGCTTCATCATAACTGTCGAGACTGACCATAACTTTATCCAAACCAATAGACTTAAGATGTCTTGCTTTTTCTGACGTTAGAAAAAAGCCATTGGTGCTAATTCCAATATGAAATTTCTCAGGCATCAATGCCTGTAATACTTCATCAAAGTTTTTCAACAGCAGTGGCTCGCCTCCTGAAATATTGAATTGGCACCATCCAAGAGCATCTGCCTGCTCAGCAATACTGCGCAAATCCGCCAAGGTAAGGGAACGCTCTTTCTTCTCAAAGGTGTCGGCCATGCAATGCTTACATTTTAAATTACAGACATAATTATAACCGATATCAATGCGTGAGGCACACTCCCCGCGTTTCTCCATTTCAGCTAATTTTATAATTTTTTCGTAAACATAAGGTTTTTCACGTTTCAACTTATCCCGTTTGGAATTCTCCATCTTTTTTTTCAGATTATCCACTTAAACACCTTTGTTACTTATTAATGTATTCTCTGTATATATTGTGCACTCCCAAAAGATTAGGAGGGGCACAATCAAAGTAACTGTACATACCTACTTCAGGTTTTCCCCCGGAATATTTTAACTTCTCTGGCAATTTCGTTTTTATGGTGCAGGCATAAAGCAGAGAAATATAGTGACTTCTATTAAGTCGTTTTTTGGCGATGCCTTCGTTAATTGCAATCGGAGGATTCTGTATATCTACTTGACATTGCAGTTCAAGATTGGCCACAGCAACAATCCTATCAGAAGCCGTCTCCTTTAAGCGGATTATCCCCCCTGGAACATGCCAGCCTTTTCCAGTATGGATATCTTCACGCCAGGTAAGAAGGGTGCGCCCAATATCATCTTTAATCAGCAAATCAACATTTACAATAGGGGTCAAGCGCGAAAGAAGTAAAAATACCTGATCCGGAAGCCCTATGCTTGGATCGTCACATTCAGATTCAATAACTTTTATGGCTTCATTAAGATTCATTATTATACTCAAACACCCAATTCATCAGTTCCCAAACACATCCATCTCCTCCCCGGGACTTTAAATGAATTTTGGCGACATCTTTAACTTCCGAAATAGCATTTGAAGGACAAGCTGAGTTTTCAATTAACTTCATGATTGGAATATCATGTTTACCATCTCCGACATAACAGACTTCCTGGGCAGACAGCTTGGTGGCTAACAGGACTTTCTCCAATGCTTCAGGTTTACTTTTACAGTCATTATAGAAAAAATCGGGTTGAAAACGTTCTTTAAAGAAGAGGGTTATAGGAGTACCTTCACCTGTTATTAACCCAATTTTATATCCTCTTCTTTTCATTTCAAAAACAGCATCAATATCTTTTAAATCAAAAGTTTTATACTGCTTGCCGGTGCTGTCAACAGTTATTTTACCGTCAGTCAAAACTCCGTCGATATCTAATAAAATAAGTTTGATCATAAAAATTATTTTTCCGCTATCATATTTTCAGCTAATTCTTCCGGTGGAAGATAAGGGAACATATCTTCAAGGGGTTTGGAAGCCATTCCCCCGTCCGGGAGCTTAATAGAGTGTACTTTAGGCATGGTAATATGAGTCTTTTCAACTTCCACACGGCATATCACTGGATCATTACCAGCAAGGGAATCAGATATAGCTGTTTCCAAGTCATTATGGCAGCATGCCTCTTCATATCGAATATTATACGCTTGAACCAACTTCTTCAAGCTTGGCAAGGTCAAGCCGCTTCCGGGTTCGGAACCGACATAAAAACCACCAAACATTTTATCCTGAGTCGCCATGATACTGGCATAACCGCCATTGTCCAAAATAAACATTTTTATAGGCAGGCCTAATCTGATCAATGTTTCCAGTTCCTGAATATTCAGCTGAAAAGCACCATCACCGTTAATCAGAATAATCCTTTTGCCTTTATTGGCAATTGCAGCACCAATAGCGTATGGAAGTCCGAATCCCATTGATCCAAGACCGGCAGCATTCCTTATTTTCTGCCCTTTTTTGACTTTCATTGCCTGATAGGTAACTTCACCTGCAACTCCAGCGCTTTCAAGAGTAATGATGTCATCGGCTTTTAGCTGCTTAAACAACTCTTCGGTAAAACCATATAAATTTACGCCATTATCTCTGAGGTGATAATCCTCCTGGATTACCGGATATTTTTCTTTAACTTTCCTTGCGTAATCCAGCCACTCTCCTATATCCTTTACCTTAATTTCAGCTTGGCGCGAGTTCAGCTCCCGCAGAAAACGTCCTGCATCCCCAACTATTGAATGATTCAACCCTTTTATTTTTTTAATTTCATACTCGTCAATATCAACCATCACTTTAATAGCGTTTTTGCCGAAATTTTCACTGTTAAACGCTGTTACACTCGGGTCTAAACGACTACCTATAATCAACAGAAAATCGCTGTTCTGAACAAGAAAATTGGCGCTTCGACATCCCATAACTCCCGGACTTCCAAAATTCAACTCATGCTCGTAATCCAAAAAATCAATAACCTTCCAGGTAAGCAAAGTCGGAATGTTGTTTTTTTCAATAAAGCTAATAAAATCTTCTTGGGCATCAGTTAATTTTATACCATTACCTGCAAGAATAAGTGGTCGTTGGGCAGCATTCAATCTGGCAATAACTTCATCAATAGAATCACTTAAATCATCACCGGCTTCCGGTCCTGGGTCAAATCCACGCAACTTTGATTCATCCAGCATTGTCCCCTGAATATCCAACGGAATATCAATCCACACGGGTCCCATTCTACCCGTAGTTGCACAATGCCATGCCCGTTCAAGATGATATTTAATCTTATGAGGATCTAAAATCGTAACCGCGTATTTTGTTATCGGAGAAACCAGTGACGTAATATCAACTTCTTGAGACCCCATCTGCCTCACTCCGCTATCGGCTTTCAGATCCGCAGTCTTAGCCTGTCCGGAAATAAAAACAACAGGAGTTGAATCAAAATAAGCAGCAGTAACACCGGTTATCGTATTTGTGCTTCCCGGCCCTGATGTTACTAATGCAACCCCGGGAGTATTCGTGTATTGGCCATAAGCTTCTGCAGCAATGGCTATTGCTTGTTCGTGAAGGAAACAAGTATAGTCCAAGCTTGTGCAACGCCCCAATGAGTCGTTCAAATGCATAGCATTACCGCCAGGCAGCATAAAAATACTTTTTACGCCTTTGGCCACCAGAAAATCCATTACATAATCAGATATTTTAATCATTATCTATGGGATTCAAATTTAATATGTGATCTTAACTTCTTGATAATCGGCACTTCATTGTCCTGAATCTTTTTTACTCCGTCCCCCATTGCCTTGTCTATTTTTTTTAATCCGCCAATCAGCTGGATGAAAAGAGCCGGTTCAAGTGACGCCGCCTGGTCAGAACCATACATGGCGCGATCAAGTGTAATGTGTCGCTCTAAGGATGAAATTCCTAATACAGCAGCCGCGTAGGAGACTGCAAGCCCTCCTTCATGCCCACTATAGCCAACATTGCATTGATATCGGTCGCGCAAAGCTGGTATGCAGTTCAAATTTGCATCTTCATCATTTGCAGGATAAGCAGATACACAATGCAGGAGTTCGAAGGAACAATTTGCATCTCTAAAAATATTAACAGCACGATCAATCATTTTTATATCACTCATCCCAGTTGAAATAAAAGTATGTTTTTGTTCTGAAGCAACTTTGCGCAGTAACTCTAAATTAATGATCATTGCTGAAGCAATTTTATTATATTTCAAGTCATACTGTTCCAAAAATTCCTGACTTTCCATATCCCATGCGGAAGCAAACCATTCAATACCTTTTCTCTTACAATAATGATTAATTTCATCGTATTCTTTTTGCCTAAGCTCTAACCCTAATTTTAGTTCCAAGTTAGTTGTTCCCCAAGGACTTTCTCTGGGTTTATCTAATTCCTCTTTGGTATAGACTTTTTCAATGGTCCGTTTTTGGAATTTAACTGCGTCGGCTCCAGCTAACTTAGCGACATCAATTAACTTCTTTGCAATATCTATATTACCATTATGGTTAATCCCAATTTCAGCGATAATAAACATCATAATATTGTTCTCCTTTTTCTATTTTGCCCTTAGTAACTCATCAACAGTTACTTCCAATACTTTCGCAATGCCAGACAAAGTCTGAATAGTGGGATTATTTGAGGCTCCAGATTCAATTTTTACAATCGTATTATACGAAACATCGGCAAGTCTGGCTAATCTCTCTTGAGACAATCCTTTCTTTATCCTAAACTTTCTAATCCTCTCACCAAGCATATTTAACCTTGACAATGACTCTTATTTGCTATAATATATTACTTGTAATTTATTATGCATATCGTGTAGCATTTATTATACTACAAAAAGACTTAAAGATAAAATATTTTTACCTTGTTCTTTGTCTGAAAAATTTTGGGCTTGGGTGCGGGCAAACCCAAAATTTTAAAGGTTCTTTTGCTCGACTCTCTGCACCCCCGGAATAAAAACGAATAAACTTTGGCCGGCTTCAATGCTAAACCCTGGTTTAACCATGAAAAGAAATTCATATATTGCTTTGACTGTAATCTGTATCCTGGCCATAATATTTATCCAGAATTTTGCTGTCCCGGCAAGACCAGCCAAAGAAACTACCCCTCTCTTTAACCCCGAAAGAATAATCGACGGGCCGGGCCGTAATGCTCTGTTTACCCTGGGGTCGTTTTATCTATTTCTGGTTTTAACCGGCCTGGTAAATCTGGTTATTTTTGGCCTCAAAAAGTATCAGAAAAAACCTCTAATCACCATTAAAAAAATACGGTATCAATTCGACTTATCCGAAGGGGCGGCGGCCAAGGTACTCTTACTGATAACCTTCCTGATCCTGGTTATGTATATCCTGCCGCTGACGTTAAAAAATTATCCGCACCTCTTTTCCGCGAATTTTCTACTTGGCCTTCACGCCGTTCTTTTAATCGCCGAGGGCTGCCTGATCCTAAAATATATAAATCTAAAATCCTTGGGGGTTAACGCCGGCCGTAAATACACCTTTCTGGCCCTGCGTATCTACACTACACTTCTTCCCCTAATCCTGATCGCCCTCGTTCTTAACTCTCTGCTGCTCAAGAAAGTAGGCATCGCTTCCCCCCACAATCCGGCTGTCGAACTTTTTATCCTCCTAAAAAGTAAACTCAGCCTGTCGCTCCTGGGGATACAGATAATCCTGCTGGCGCCGATAGTAGAAGAGTTGTTTTTCCGGGGTTTTTTCTACCGCCTGGCCAGAAGAGAATATGGCTTCGGGCAATCGGCGGTATTAGTTTCGCTGGTTTTTTCACTGATGCACAGAACGCCCCAGGCGATTCTGCCTCTCTTTGTAATCAGCCTGGGCCTCTGCTATCTTTACGAAAAAACGCAAAATATATTCTCGGCGATTGTATTTCACGCCTTCCACAACACCTTAAGCCTCTTATTTCTCATCGTGATAAAAAACCTGCATTAGTCGTTAATATAATCATTAACGTCCAGGGGAAGATGCAGAGTTTCCTTGATCCGGCGGATGCGCTGGGAAGTAAAGGGGTGGGTACGAAAATAAGAAAGGGATCTTACTTTCTTTTTATTCTCGGCATAGAGCTTCTCGTGAACCGCGATGCCGGCTTCAGGGTCGAATCCGGCGCTCCGGCAGTATTTGACTGCCAGCTCATCGGCATTGAGTTCGTCTTCCCGGGAATAACCCACTAGAATCTGGGCCAGGGCAAAGGAAAGCCCGCGGCTGAATTGCGGGCTGGCGTTGGCGGCCTTAGAGACCACGACCAAAAAATTATAGCCCATGGCGGCCTGAAGCCTCTTTATGCTGTGGCGGCTGACAATGTGGCCGATCTCATGGGCCAGGATAAAGCTAAGCTCGTCATCATTGATTAAATCCAGGAGGTCTTTAAAAATATAGACGTATCCGCCGGGGAGAGCGAAGGCATTCACCTGACCCTTACCTTTATCATCTTCCTCAATGATGTAAAAATAATAACTGATCTCTTTACGGTCCACAAATTTTAAAAGCCGGCTGGTCACCTTATCCACCCTTTCGATGTCAAAGGGGTTGCTGGAAATCTTGAATTCCCGGGCTATTTTTTTGGCAATATTCTCGCCCATAGCCACCTCGCGCTCGGTGGAAAAGAGGTAAACATCCTGCTGGTGCGTCCCCACGTTGTATTCGCTGGAAATGCAGCCGTTTAAAAGAAGCAAAGAAGCAGAGAAGCAGAGAAGCAGAGAATTTGTTGGTTTGACCCGAAAAGGAATCATAGGAAGTCTGATTTTCTGAAAAGAGAAACTAAAGGCACTCCTAACCGGGAGAGGTTCTGTTTAGCGCCTTCTTCGCGGTCCACCACACAGATTGCTTTGACCACTTTTACCTTCTCGGCTTTGAGCACCTCGATGGCCTTAATCAGGGAGGAACCGCTGGTAGCCACATCGTCAATAACCACGGCTTTATCCCGGGCGCTTAAAAAAGGGCCCTCGATAAGCTTCTGACGGCCGTGCTTCTTGGGGGCCTTGCGGATGAGAAACCCTTTGAGTTTAACTTTATGGCGGTGGGCCAAAAGGCAGATTCCGCTGACGATGGGGTCCGCGCCTAAGGTGGGGCCTCCGACGGCGCTGACGCTCTCGTCTCTAACCCGGTCAAACACCAGGCGGGAAATAAGATAAATACCCTGGGGGCTTAAAGATACCTTGCGCACATCGATATAGTAATGGCCGATCTTACCCGAAGACAGAACGATTTTCTGCCGGATAAAGGCCTCTTTCTTTAACAAAGCCAGCAGTTTCTGTTTCATGGCTAAAATTATAAACTAAAAACAGCAAATTAGCAATGCATAGTTAGCAGTGCTGTTTATTCTTTAACCAGGCGTAGATCTTTTTATCGGCGGGGGCAAGAGCAAAGGATTCCATTTCTTTAAGCGTGAAGAATCCGAAATCCCGGCAATCCTTGGCTCGAGGCTCTCCGCTTAAAATGCGGCAGCCAAAAAGAAAAATTCTTATTTTAAGTTCAGCGTCTTCATCGAAAAACTCTTCCCCTGATCCTTCGGCCCTAACCTTAAGCCCTAACTCCTCCTCAATTTCCCGGGCAATGGCCTGGGGAAACTCTTCACCGGATTCTACAGACCCTCCGGGAAACTCCCAGAGCAGACCGTAGCGGTCACCCTCATTCCTCTGGCAGAGCAGAATCCGGCCATCCTTTTCGATTAAGGCTGCAACCACCTCTAATTCTTTTTTCATATTTATAGATGCGGATTCACGCGGATAGTTACGCGGATTTACGCCCAACCTGTATGGCGTTTATCCGCGTTTAAATCCGCGTCTATCCGCTTCTAGAACAGAAGTTCCTTATCGAATATATTGTCCAAACCCAACAAACAATGGGGGTCGAAGCATTTCTTCACTGCGGCCATCTGCCGGATCTCATCCTGGCTATACATGATCTTCAGATAGGGCTTTTTTATTTTGCCGATGCCGTGCTCCGCCGAAATCGTTCCCCCCAAAGAGACCGCCTTTCCATAAAACTCCCTTAAATATTTCCGGGCTGACTGGCTTTCTTCGGTGTTGTGAGGGAGAAAATTAAAATGAAGGTGGTTTTCTCCGATGTGGCCGAAATTTACATAATCCATACCGGCGGCTTCGGCTTTCTCCCGATAAAACCGATATATCTCGCTGAACCGGCCGGCGGGAACGGCAATATCCGAAGCGGTCTTTACCTGTCCGGTTTGCCTTAACCATTCATTAATCATCTGGGGCAATTTATGCCGGAAGGAAAACACCTTCTCCCGCTCCCGGGGAGTATCCGCGAGTATGCTCTGCGCGGATAAAGCCCCGCTTTCTTCGATCAAAGCCGCCCATCTTTCCAGAAGCACGTCACCCGCCGCTTTTTCTTCCGCCTCCTGCTCGAAGTAAACGGCAGCTGCGGCAGGCGGAATAAAGGAATACTCGTGTTTAAGCAGCTTAAGCGAGTTTTGGTCGAAAAACTCTAAAGAAGCCGGCTGAATTACACCTTGGGCTTTAAGCTCCTTTATTTTCTCGATAAACCTTAGCGCCGAGCCTTCCCGTGGAAAAAAAGTTAGCCCGTCAAAAATACTAAAGGGAACGGCCTGTAAATAGACTACCGCGGAAGTAATCACCCCCAGGGTCCCCTCGCTGCCGATAAAAAGGTCGATCAAATCCAGGTTATCTTTTACCCAATAGCCGGCCTGATGTTTACACTCCGGCATATTGTAAGCGGGAAGCTTAAACTTAAACCGGCGGCCGCCGAGCCTAAAATCGAAAGCCCGGCCGCGGGCAAAGATTTCCCCCCGCTTTACGGTCAGGATTTCCCCGGAAGTTAAGCAGACTTCGATCTCGGCTAGGTAATTTCTGATTCCCCCGTAACCAAAGCCCCGGACCCCGGAAGCGGAAGTGGCAATGGCTCCTCCGATCAAAGCCAGAGACTCGGTCGGCGAGGTCCTTAAAGTTAAATTGAATTTATTGGCCTCTTTTTCTAAATTTTCTAAAGATACCCCGCTCTCCAGCCTTATGGTTTGTTTTTCCTTATCGACGGCCATGATTTTATCTAGATTCTCCAGGGAGATGATTGCTCCCTGGCCCGGGACACAGCCCCCGGTAGTCCCGGTCCGCCCGGCGGATGCAGTGAAAGGAATTTTTTTAGCGGTAAGCTCGCTAATACATGAGGAAACTTCCTCCCGGGATTGAGGCAGGTAAAGCAAAGAAGCCTCACCGCTGCAATTAGAGGTATCTTCCAGATAGGTAAGCAAATCCTCTTTCTTATCTTTTACAATCATGGGCGGGGTTAAAAAGATATCCTGGTATCCTGGGGACGGTTCTCTCACTCATAACTATTTAGCGGACAAACGGTTATGAGCATACAATTATTATATGTTTGGTTAAACTTGATAATGTATATGACTGTAACGCTTTGGCATAAAACAGGTTATATGCATGAGAACCGTCCCCAGTATTCGAGAAAATTTGTTTTTGCATCTTACTCTAAAAGCTGAAGTTAAAAGAAGTGGCCAGGGATTCTCCGTCAAAGAGATGGCCTTCTAAGTTAATCCAGGTGTTTTCGGTCAGCGGTAAATCCAGACCCAACACCAGGCCGATGGTTTCGGTTAAATCCGACATCCGGCGCTTGCGGTCATCCTCAACCCAGTGGATATAGTCGACCCGGGAGAATTTTGCCCCTAAGTAGGGGGTAAACTGTCTAAAATCACAGGAGACGATCAGGGAAGTCTGCCAGTCATCTAAAATGGCCTTATTCTTTACGTCATTTAAATGGATATACCGGGGGTGAACGCTGATATGCTGAAAACCGAAGACCGCCTTGAGTCTATCCCGGTCCCAGAACTTAACCCGAAAGCCGTAGCCGCCGGCAAAGCCGGATGGGTAGTCAACCTCATCACTGCCCGCGGGGTGCTGTTTGACGTTTCCGGCTCCGCCTTTTAAATCGATGGCCAGCCAGTCGAACAGGCCGTAGGAAATATTTAAGAAACTCTGGGTCGAACGCACCGAGCCCAGCTCATCCTCTAAGTTGCGGTCAAACAGAAGGTGGTTCTGGATGCCGGCAAAAAACTTACCTCTCTGCGGCAGCTTAGTCCCGTAGCCCGGAGCGGAAAAAACAGATAAAGGGGAAATTACGATGAGCAAAAGATGCAAAAACAATTTTCGAGGCATATTGAATTTATTATATCAGCTTTTTTTTAATAGCGAAATATTTATGCGGGGGGAGAAAGTTGAATTATTGCAATGAATAGGAGAGGGGGAAGAAAAACTGCTCCGCTATATGTACTTCAGGATTATTAAAGGCGTGCCGGGGCTCGGCCGGGTCCGGATCCCAGCGCAAAATGAAATTTACTCTTACCCCTATCGGTACTACTGTGCCGTGTACTATATCGGAAATTATGGTAACTTGATCGGCGCCACCCGGATTGGGCACCAGGCGGCGGGTAAGGTTTACCGTAGGTAACCCGCCTAAACCCTGAGCCGGTAAAAAATCAATACTGTGCCCGATGCTGGGGTCAAACAAATATTGATCTATCCGGTCAGGTCCGTTTATACCATTAAGCATTGCGTCATTATTGCTATCCCGAATAAACTGCACACCGTTCGAACCAAAACCCCCTCCTCCAACTGGCGTTATGGTAAAATTGTGAATGTCGCCGATTGCCGACAAAATATTCTTATGCATATGGTCTAAAACTAAAGTAGCGTCGTTGACCACTTCGGCTTTTCTCTGGGAAGCGCGCAGGAAGTTGCGGCTGGCGATGTCAAAAGTGGCCGCAGCCAGGATAACTACCGACAGCAGGCTGACGGCGATGAGGAGTTCAATAAGAGTGGTGGATTTACGCATAAGTTTAAGGTTTTAATCAGTGGGATAAACGATATGCATCCATACCTGCCGGTACTGACGGTCACCAGGCCCCCCGCCATCGAAATCCTCCACGTCATAAGAACTGGCATACTCGATGTTGTCAATATTCAGGGGAGAAACCAGGCCGGGATCAATATTAGTCAAAGGATTATTGGTTTGCGTACCGTCGGCCGGGCTAAACAGAGGGTTGGCCGGATCCGCCCACTCATCCCAGCGCACGTGCCGGTATAAGCCGTTTAGGGCGCTGCGGGAGAGGTTGTAAGCAGTAAGACGGATGGTAGCCCGGCGGATATAGGCCCGGACACTGACAAAGGCGGCCAGCAAACCGCCGAAGACGCTGGCCACGATTACCGAAGAAACAACTACCTCGATCAGAGTGAATGTCTTCTTTTTGTTCACTTTAAAACGGGCAATCAGCCATAACCGTAATCACGGGGTCGCCGTTAGGGATAGCGATGGTGTATTGGCAATTCTGCCAATGCCCAACCCCCAGACGGTCAGCGGTAGCTACACCGCCGGTACCGGCGCCATTGATGACCACACTGTAATCCCAATCCTGAGTCGGCATGTTAAGGTTCAGGGCGACATTACAGGCGGCGGTATCCCCGCAAGGCAGATAGACATTGGTTTCCATCTCCTGCACCCTCTCAGCGTGCTGAATCACCTCTAGCTGTGACTCGGCCTCGCGGCAGCGGGTTCTTTCAGCGGCGCGATGAAAAAGGGGAACACCCATTGAAACCAGGATCCCCACCAAAACCACCGTCATCATCAATTCCATAAGAGTAAACGCTTTTTTATTCATGGTTTAAAATTAAAGACAAGCCGCTAAAACACCCTGGCTTTAGCGGCTTGATTTGTTATCGTAAATTTACTAATAGCCTATATTCTGACAGGCCGTAGCCGCACCTCCAGCGCAGGTTATATCGCCGTTAACGGCAATCGAAAGCACGTAGGCTCCGAAACCAGCCGTATTGGAAGTGGCGTTTCTGGTCAGCGACGCGATAACGACCGGGCCGCCGACAGAAGTATCCACGCCTCCGATAAGTGTCGGTGGAGTAGTAAAGAATCTCAAGTTAGTCACGTTCATATCCAAAGCGCCAGGAACGGCGGTGGTTACGCCGTTTTGAGCCGAAAGGCGGATTTGAGCACTCCTTAAAGCCCCTAAAGCGTGAGTAGCTTCGGCAGTCCTTCCTCTCTCGGCCACCCGGAAAAATTGGGGCACCCCGATCGAAGCCAGGATACCGATGACAATAACTACTATCAGTAGTTCCATGAGGGTAAAACCTTTGCGCATATCCAGCACCTCCTTTTCTTGCATACCCTTCATTCTAAACTTCTAATATAAATGTAACATTCCTGCTCTTTAATGTCAAGAAAATTATCCCCCTCCTACCGCTAATTGCCCAGAGTAACCAGCTGGAATAAGGGCAAAAATAAAGATATAACCAGCCCGCCGATAATAACCCCCATAAATACAATCATCAGGGGCTCAAAAGCGGCGATAATCCTCTCCACCTTGGTGACCAGGTCCTTACGGTAGTGGCTGGATATCTTCTGGAAAACATCGGCAATGGTTCCGGTCTCTTCTCCGATCTTGGACATTTCGGAAACTAAAAGCGGGAATAAATTGACCTTGCGCAACTCTTCGGACAAAGAGGCTCCTTCCCGGACCTGCTCGCGCACGTAAAAGATGCTCTCCTGAAACAGACGGTTACCCACACTGCTGGCGGTAATCTCTAAAGCGTAAACAATGGGCAGCCCGCTGTCGATAAGGATGTAAATCGTGGAGGTAATCCGCTCTAAATAGAAGGAAAAAATAATCCCCCCTAAAAGGGGTAGTTTCATGCCGACCCGGTCCCAGATATTCTGCACCGCGGGCTGTTTACGCAGGAACATCGCCAGGACAAAGAAGCCGACCACCCCCAGTACGACCATCAGGAAATTCTTCTCCACAAAATTACTCATGGCAAAGACAATTTTAGTGGGAAGGGGAAGTTCTATTTTGAACTGATCGAAAATGGTGACAAATTTGGGAAGGATGAATTTAAAGAAAATCAACACCGCTACCGTGGCCGCGATCATCAGGATCGCCGGGTAAATCAAAGCGCTTTTTATTTTACGTTCGAACTCCATCCGCAGCTCCATGTATTCAGCCAGTTTATCCAGCACGAAAGGCAGGTTTCCGGAAGTTTCGCCGACCTGGACTATCCCCCGCCAGAGCGAGGAAAAAACCTTGGGGTACTTAGCGAAGGCCTCCCCCAGAGAAAGCCCGCCCCTTACCTCATTGATGGTCTTCTTAAGGATATTCTCCAGCCCCGCGCTTTCGGACTGGTTGGCGATTATCTCTAAACTTCTTAAGAGGGTAACTCCGCTGGAGAGGGTAGTGGCTAAATTACGGGCGAAAAGAGTCAAATCCTGTAACTTTATCGAGCGGCGTTTACCCTTGCGGTAAAAATTAACGGCAAAGAAAGACCGGCGCTTGGCTGCCTGGCCAACCTCTTTTATCGAAACGATAAAAAAACCTTTGGACCTTAGCCGGCTGACAATCTCTTCCTTAGAGGCAGCGGTAACCGTGCTCTTTTTAGTCTGGCCTTCTTTGGTCTTGACGATATAATTAAATTTGGGCATTTTACCTCTACACCGATAAGGCCACGGAAAGAACTTCCTCTAAAGAAGTGATACCTTCCTCCACCCTTTTTAAGCCGCTTTGCAAAAGGGTCAGGGTGCCTTTTTTCTTGGCGATTTCCATGATTTCCGGAGCGGACTTACCGTCGTAAACCGCCCCCCGGATATCTTCGTCGACCAGTAAAACCTCCACAATTACCGACCGCCCCTTATAGCCGATAAAATTGCAGACCTCGCAGCCTTTAGCTTTGTATATCACCGGCGACTCGATGTTAACCCCCCGGGGTAAATCTTCCTTCTTGACCTCATAAGGCTCTTTACACTCCTGGCAGAGCTTGCGGACCAGCCGCTGGGCAATAATCAGGCGGGTCGAAGCCGTGACTAAATAACTGGGGATACCGATATCCACCAGGCGGGTAAAAGTGGAAACAGCGTCATTGGTGTGCAGGGTGGAAAAGACCAGGTGCCCGGTCAAGGCGGCTCTAATGGCCATCTCCGCCGTCTCTAAATCTCTTACTTCTCCGATCAGGATGATGTCCGGATCCTGGCGCAGAAAAGCCCTCAGGGCATTAGCGAAAGTTAAGCCGATTTCGGCCTTGACCTGAACCTGGCTTATACCGTCAATCCGGTATTCTACCGGGTCTTCGGCAGTAAGGATGTTCTTGGTCGAAGATTTGATTTCGTTTAAATTGGCGTAGAGAGTGGTAGACTTTCCGGAACCGGTGGGCCCGGTGAGAAAAACTAAACCGTAAGAGGAGGTAATACCCTTGCGGATCATCTCCAGCTCCTGGGGCAGAAACCCCAGCTTGGCTAAATCCAAAGGCACCCGGGATTTATCCAGAATCCTTAACACCATCTTCTCGCCGTATATGGTGGGCAGGGACGAAACCCTTAAATCGATCAGGCGCTTGCCTACCTTGACCATGAACCCTCCGTCCTGGGGAAGGCGTTTTTCGGCGATGTCCATTTTAGAAAGAATTTTTATCCGGGAAATAATCGGCAAATAAAGTGAATTCGGGGGCGAAGGCATATCGAAGAGGACACCGTCGATCCGGTAGCGTAAAGACAGACGATTATAATGCGGTTCGATATGGATATCAGAAGCATTTTCCGCGATGGCCTGGCGGACCATAAGGTCGACCAGCTTGATAACCGGGGCCTCCTCGGCCTGGGCGATTACCTTATTCAGGCTCAGGTCGGTCTCTTCGGCGCCGATCTCCTTTATCCCACCCTCAGCCTCGGGTCCGCGGCCGCCGGCGACAGACATGGCCTCGCGAAAAATCTTATCTTTACCGTAAAACTCCTCCAGGGCCTTTAAAATATCGGTTTTGGTGGAAACCACGAGGTTGATCTCGCAACTGGTAATTTTCTTGAGGTTATCAATGAGGATTAAATCCAGAGGGTCATAAACCACTACGGTTAAGGAATTAAGGCTGCGCGAAAGCGGTAAAATTCCATTGCGGACCGAAAAATCCTGGGGGACCAGCTCTTCTAAATTCTGGTCGGCGGTAGGTTTTAATTTCCCGGAAGCCAGGGAAACGTAGGGGATAGATAACTGTTTGCTTAAGGCAATTACGATCTGCTCTTCGTTGACATACCCTAAGTTGATCAAGACTTCGCCGATTTTGCCGCCGTTTTTTTCCTGAAGGGAAATACCGTCTTCGAGCTGTTTCTTGGTGATAATTCCTTCAGAAATTAATATATCGCCTAACTTCTTGTATCTGGCCATAAGATTATCGGCTTAGTCCGTAAAAACTTATGTGTCGCGGCGGAAGAATCACCGACTGAGCTTATCCAGGGCAAATCTTATCGATTTCGACCGCACTGTATTAGCCTGTTCGCGCGGAATAATCTTTTTAGGTTTACTGACTACATGCCGCTCATCGACAATGCGAGGCGTGATAAAAACCAGGAGTTCCCGGTCTATATTGTCCTCGGAAAGCTTCTGTTTAAAACGGAAAAAATTACCAACCAGGGGTATATCGCCCAGAAGAGGAATCTTTTTTATCGTTTCCTCTTCGTTCTTCCGGATCAGCCCGCCGATAAATAACGTCTCCCCGCTCTTTAAGCGGACTACGTTTCTTAACCCCCGCTCTTCGATATTCTTGTAGTTGCCGGTAAGCTGCTCGCTGGATATGCCGCTGTCTTCGGACTCCCGGTTGAACACTTCAATCACCATGGTAATCTCGTCGGTAAGCGGATTTACCTGAGGGGTTATTCTCAGCCGGGTTCCGGTGGTGTGACGCTCCGGCTCCTCGGTGGTCTGGCCTCCGGCATCACGGGTAACTATTATTCCGGTAACTTCATCCACGGTAATGCCGACCTGGGCCACTTCGTTATTAATGGTGAGCACTTTCGGCCGGGCTAAAGACCGGGTAGTGGTATCTTGAGTTATAAATTGCATAACTGCCGTAAAGCCGGTTAAATCCATTAAGCCCAGAAGCGGGACGTCTTCGCCGGTAGCCGCGGTAGGATTGGTAAGAGTACCTTTAAAAAGCCTCTCAGTCCAAGGGAAAGTAGTTGGCCGGGCAGGACCTACATAGCTGCCATACAAACCGTTAGCGAGATTAAAACCGATTTTATCCAGGTGTTTTTTGGACACGTCGAGCATCTCTACTTCCAGCAGAACTTTAATCGGAGGTATATCCAGCTTGCTGATCACTTCTTCGATCAGCGGGAATTGGGAAGGGACGTCGGTTACCACTAAAGAATTGGTTACCGGATCTTCCTCTACAGTTCCGTTTTCGCTTAAAACCGACTCCACGGCGACTTTAATCCCCACATCGTCTGCGACTGCTGCGCCTCCGCCGCCGCCTTCTCCGCCGCCGCCTTCTTCGGATTCCTCACCGGCTTCTTTCCACTTCAGAATCGTATCGATCTCAGAAGTCATCCGGGAGACCATCAGCCGGGAATACCTTAAAGGGTAAACTTTGGTCTTAAGCTCCAAAGCCGGCTTACCCATTTCTTTGACGATAAACATATTGGAATCAGGATAATAATCATAAGCCAGATTATTAGCCTTAAAAATCATATCCATGGCTTCCTTTAAAGGCACCCCGGCCATATATAAAGTCAGGTTTCTATCCTGTACGGCGTCCGTGGAAATAAAATTGAGCTTGGTCTGCTGGGAAAGCATCTTGAGCACATCGACCAGCCGGGCGTCTTCTAAATCCAAAGACACCTTTTTACCGAAAGTAGCCAGGTAATAATCCCCGTAGATATTGTCCTGAGCAAAGGCAGCACCCCCGAACAAAACCAGAACCAATAAAAAAACCAGCCCAATTTTTCTCATCTTTACCCCCTCGTATGATTTCCGGATATCATTAATATGGCACGTTTACGCTTAAAATCCGCGGCGCTTATCCGAGCTTGCCTTTTTCGGCTTCAATTTATATATCTTTTCACCGCGCGATATAAAAACCGTGTTCTTATCGATCTTAAACACCTTGGCTTCTTCATTTTTAAGGGTGTCACCGACTTTATAGACCTCCCCGTCAATAATCACCTGGGGGGTATCGGTTCCCCACAAAACGCCTTCGATGACCACGTAGAGCCCTTCTTCTTCTCCGACGCCTTGCTTCATCGGCAAGACCTCTTCTATGGGAAGCAAAGGCACAAAAGGATCCTTGTATTCGCTCTCGGCATACAGCCCTAAAGGTAGCATTAAAAAAACAGAAAGCAAAATTATTTTGACGCTCAGCTTCATTCCACCACTATCCCGGTTAAAGTCATCCCCAGCTTCATGTTCCCCATGCTGCGGAATTTCTCTAAGTCCCTCCGGTGGAGGTTCTTACAACTTACTTCTTTTATTTCGATGCTCCTTTTCCCCAGCTCCCCGGCAAATTCCACGAAATCCTCATAAAAACAGACCGCGTTAAGATTAATTTTGGCCTTCCAGTAGAAACCTTCAAGTTCATGGGAAAACTTTAAGTCGGTTATATTGATCCCGGACATATTGGCTACGCTTTCCACGTATTTCTTAAACTCCAAGACATCGTCGCGGAAGAAAGTGACCCTTAGCTTCTCATAAGCCGGCTCTACCTGCTTCCACAGTTCCAAAGTTTCCCGGTTCTCCTCCAGCTCCTTCTTCATTTTCTCGATTTCCACCGTCTGCATTCTATAGTAATCGTAAATCTTATAATTTACGACCGCGGCAACCAGGATGATTATCGCCGCGCACAATACGTTCTTATATTTTAACAGGTCTTTCATCTCACTCCAGAGTTACGGAAAAGGTGGTAACCTCGAATTCACCTTTAGTTTCCCGCCGGGAAGAATCAATGTTTACCTCGGAGAAAATCGTGGTTATGGCCGGGGTTACTTTTAGATTAGAAATAAGCTCGTCCAGAACCTGCTTCTCTTCATAGTCGTCGTCCAGAAAAATAGACCCCCGGACCATCCCCTTTAATATTGTCGTTGTACCCCGGCGCTGGCCGGAAATACTGATATCGGTAAGCCATAATCCTTCGGGCAGCATGCTCTTTGTGTCTAAAACATCAAAAAACTCTTTATAATCTTTTTTGTCCCCCTGCAGCTTTCTTAAGGCTGACAGCTGGGATTGTTTATCGGCTAACTGCTTTTTGCGCTCCTCCCAGGATAGTTTTTTAAACTCATCCGGCACCTTAAGCTTTTCCTCCTCTTCGCTGATCTCAGCTTTTCTTAGCATAGTCTGGTTTCCCAGATAAATGGAGAGAAAAGTCCCCACGGCCGCGCCTATGCCTAATAAAACTATCATCACCCCGATTTTTAGAGGGGGGATCTCCACCTCAACTGCCTGGACCTCTTCGGGGGCTTTGGTGCGCCGGAAAACGGGTTTAAACGCCGCGGGGTATAAATTTCGAACCGCGGCGCCTAAGGCTTTTACGCTTTCGACGCTGGCGTTATTGCGGGAAGTTAATTCGTAAGGCGAAAAAGCTTCCACCTTAGACTGCAGACCCTCTTCCAGCAGGGCCGCTAAATTGCTCTCTTTGACTTCACCGACCACGATCAGCTTCTCTAAAGAATAGGACTTGAATTCTCTTTTAAAATACTGGAAAGAAAAATCCACGGACTCGACAAA
The DNA here is from genome assembly GCA_964420965.1 of uncultured Planctomycetia bacterium. Taxonomy (GTDB): domain Bacteria; phylum Omnitrophota; class Gorgyraeia; order Duberdicusellales; family 4484-171; genus CAYQUQ01. The sequence goes on from CAYQUQ010000018.1 coordinate 28,755, forward strand.
TTTATTGACATCGATCGCGTCTTCTTTCCGGGGAACAACCAGATGCCGGTTGAATATTGGTAAATCGTTCTGGAAAAAAGTAAGGTTGGAATCCGTATCGCTGATATCTAAAAGCGCGTAATTCTTTAACTTGGTCAATTTCTTGGAGGACTTGACCACCCGGGCCAAAGACAAACAGGAGGGCTCGATGGCACTAACCTTGATTTTCAAACGGTTCAGGATATCTCTTACCTTTTCCAGATTGCTCCCCTTTATGCCCACAAAAGACACACTGGTCTTTTTCTCTTTAGGCGCACGGGTAGCCTCATAAGCCCACTCCAGCTCATCGACCCGGAAAGGGATATACTTTTCGACCTCATACATTACCGAAGCGCCGGCGTCTTTCTTGTTCATCAACGGCAGTTCTAAAGCCCGGAAGATAAAATCTTTATCGGCCAGGGTAAGGTTGACGTCTCCGCTCTCAATGCTTGCCTCGCGCAGGGCCCGGTTTATCAAGGCCTCCCAGCGCACCTCGTCCGGGAGGGATTCATTCTTGGTCTCCTCCAGAGAAGAAAAGGCAAAATTAAATAAAGAAACGATGGATTTGCCTTGAGTTACCGCTATGCCGATACTCTCAACACCCAGGTATAAACCGACTTCTTTTTTCATTACTAACCCTTGCTACACTTGCTTAACCACTCATCAATGTATTTTCGGTCAAAGCGCCAAACCTTGCCGATCTTTATGCCGCTTATTTTCTTATGGTGCAGCCAATTATAGATAGTCTGCTTCTGCAGGCCCAGATACTGGGCCAATTCATCAACACTCATTAACCGGGGAATTCGTTTTGTCTTCATTTTCTATAAAAGAGTTATACTTCTATTAAAATATCTTTGTTTACCTATGTCAAGCATAATCTCCTATAATTTACCCCGGTTTTTCCATATATTGTATAGATAAAGGGTGGCCACTATATCTTGTGTGGGGACGGTTCCCAGGAGTGAGCCCGGTAGGAAGAACGGACGTAAGGCCGGCTTTTTACCCCCTTAAACCCCATTTTTAAGGCAAGATCTTGAAAATAGCTGAATTTATCAAGACGGATATAGTCTTTTAGGGGGTAATGCTTTAAAGAGGGGGGCAAATACTGCCCTAAAGTAAGAAAATCACAGTTTACCTGGCGCAAATCCTGTAAAACTCCCATGATTTCCGTATCTTTTTCGCCCAGTCCCAGCATCAACCCGGACTTAGTAGCTATATTATTACTATCTTCCTTTATACACCCTAAGATTTTTAAGGAACGGCGGTAATCTGCCCCCGGCCTTACCTTCTTATATAAAGAGGGTACGGTTTCCAGGTTGTGGGCTACTACTTCGGCCCCGGAAGCGGCCACTTTGCGCCAGGAAGCTTCTTTGCCCCCGAAGTCCGGGATTAATATCTCTACCCGGGGGCCAGAAGCCAAACTTTTTACAGCCGCTACTGTCCGGCAAAAAATATCAGCGCCCCCGTCACCGAGATCATCCCGGGTGGGAGAAGTAATCACCACGTAATTTAACCCTAAAAGGGCCACCGCTTTTTTTACCCGTTCTGGTTCGCCGGGATCGGGACGGCCGGGTTGGCCCGGAACTATCCGGCAAAAACGGCAATTCCGGGTGCAGATGTCGCCTAAAATCAGGAAAGTAGCTAGACCCAAGGAGAAACATTCGGAGATATTCGGACATAAGGATTGTTCACATACGGTATGCAGGCGGTAATCCCTCAACCTGGCCTTTAAACTGCGGCAAAGGCTTAAGTCTACCTTTTTATTGAGCCAGGCGGGTTTACGACTTTTCATTCCAGGCCCGGGAAGCGTATTTCTCGGCTAATAGATGCCGCACCCTCTCTCTTTCCCGGTAAAAGAGGGTTTCTTTCTTAAGCTCTACGTTGAAAGCGGTTTTAAAGCTTTCGGCTAAAAGGCGGCCCAAAAAAGAAAATCCGGGCCGGTTTTCCGTAAACTGACTCAGAGCGGCGGCCCGAAGGCTCAGATCACCCTCCGTCTTAATAAATCTTTGGATTTGTCCAAAATCGATCTCCTGAGGAATACTTCCCTGCTGAAAGATGATATCCCGCTTACGCTTTTGAGCGTTACCGCCGATTTTCTTTCCCCGGATAACTAAATCGAAATGCTGCCAGGCCGAGAAGCAAAAGTTTCCGTATCGGCCCAAAGCAACGGAAGGTAGACCGCCGGGAGATTCCCGGGCAAAATAAGCCCTTAACCCTAGACGGCCATAAAAAACCCGCAGAAAACGGCAAATTTCCCGGTAGGACTGTTTCACGCTGGGGGAAAGATCCAAATCCCGGCGGGCACAAACCAG
>CAYQUQ010000019.1:0-31014 GCA_964420965.1 uncultured Planctomycetia bacterium
AAGAACAGCTGTTGCTTACTACAAAAACTTAGCTTGACTAACGGGGTGCATTACATTGGTATTATTTGAAATTGGGATTTTTCCTCCTTTGGTTATTGAATATTGGAATTTGTTTGCCCTCTGGAATTTTCCCTCTGGGAAAATTCCGAGGATTTAGTCCCCGCAATCTTTCAGATTGCAGGGGATATCTTGTATCTTGATTATTGGTTATTTAGAGCATAACATTAAAATAGTATATACTGATGAAGAAGATATCTTTGCGCGATAAGATTTGTTTAATGCTGGCGACGCTGTTTGGGGTGGGGTTCACACCTTTATGCCCGGGGACCGCGGCCTGCGTAGTTGCGGTTTTGGTATTCCTGCTTATAAAAAGTCCGCTCTATTTTTTATTTTTTACCCTGATATCCCTGGTTGTTTCATTTCCGCTATCAACCCGGGCTGAGAAGATATTTGGCCAGAAGGATTGCAAGAAAATAGTTATCGATGATTTTTCGGGCATGCTGGTTACTTTCCTGTTTATACCCCGCGATATTAGATTCGTAATTGCCGGGTTTTTCCTTTTTCGGATGCTGGATATGCTTAAAATTCCGCCGGCCGATTATATGGAACGCTACCGGGGCGGCCGGGGGATTGTCGGCGATGATTTGGTCGCCGGAGTTTACGCCAACCTGGTTCTTCAGGCCGTCAGAGCGGCTTTAAAGATTTCGCTGTAAACCGGACCTTCTGCGGTAAGTGTGCTTTTAAAAAGAGTTATCGCTTTAACTGAGAAAGATTCACTTAAGGAAATTTTTTTTAAGCCTTCCTTCAGTTGATTTAAGTTTTTCCTTCCTTTAAGGCGGGCTAAAGTAAGATGGGATTTGAATTTGTCTTCTGGCGCAAAGCCTAAGGCTTTGAGAGCTGCTTCCAATTTTCGATAAACATCCTTTAAAATTTCTTCCTGGTTCGTCTTTACAAAGAATACCCGGGGATTTCTTTCGCTGGGGAAAAAGCCAAACCCGTCCATATTTGCCTCAAAGGCTTTGAATTGTCCGGCCGCCTTTTCCATAGCCTGCTTGATGGAAGGAATTTTTTCAGCGCCAACTTCGCCGAGAAACTTTAAAGTGAGATGGATATTTTCGGCTTTAACCCACTTTGCCGCGAGGTCGCACTTTTTTAAATCCGCTTCCAGCCTTTTAATTTTTTCTTTTATTTCTAACGGCGGGTCGACGGCGACGAATAATCTCATCTAAGCTTTTTCGCCCGGGAATAGATTAATTCCAGGAGAAGCTGACTGGCTCTTTTGCGCCCGCGGTCTCGGTTGCCTTTAATCAGCGTTTCTATCGATATGACTTTCTCTTTATCCGAGAGGCTTAAGATGACAGCCCCGGCTTTAGCTCCCGGGCCGGCAAAACCGACGATAGCGCCCCCGAATGAAGAATTGAATTTTTTGCGTATCCTCTGAGCTAAAGTCGCCGCAATTTCCTTGGACACCCCCTGATTTCTTTTTAAGCGCGCAAGGGGGATTTTAAAGAGTTTATGTTTCGACTCTAAAGAATAGAGGACGACCCCGCCTTTAAATACTTTGGATGCGCCGGCGGTTTTGGTAAAAAGATAGGAAGCAAACCCTCCCGTCGCCGATTCAGCCAGAGCTACTGAAAGCGATTTCTTCCGCAGGGTGGTGATTAGCTTTTCGGTTCTCTTCACTGTCCATATTTTATCAAAAAATCTGCTTTTGACCAATATTTATTAAAAATCTTTAGACCTTTTGTGGGTTTGGAACGTCTAATTGTAAAGTGAGGTGAGAGCATGAAGTTAAAAAGCGCAAACGTAGATTTATTGATGGTGGCCGTTATATTTGCGGCGGTTATGTTCCTTTATATGGGGACAGAGCTGTTTAAGTCTGGCCGGCATGGTAGCCGTAACCAGGCCCAGGATGAGCCGTACGGTCCAAATAACTCCTACCAGCGCAGTTACCAGCGGGATTCCCGGCCTAAAGGTTCGGTAAAGGGAGTGCAGCATCGTAATAAACTGGGTATGACTACCTGGCGGATGAGGGTGTTTAGCGGCAGGCCTAATCGATTGCGGCTTAGGTAGTTATACATCTTTGCCGGTAATGTCGACTATTTTTGCTTAACTATCGTCTAATTGTATGGAGGAGGTGAGCAGGATGAAACGAGCAGTATTAACCAGAATTGACCTTAGGCGAAAGCACATAAAGGAGGTGTTTACCATGAAAAAGGTAGTAATCAGTGTATTGGTTGTAGCTTTCTGTGTCAGTTTAACTACAGCCGCATTTGGACAGGCCCGGCAAGTGGATAGGACCCAGGAGCAGATAGCCTACGTTGTATTTGCCACCTTGCCGGCAGAAGAGCGGGCAGCCCTTATGGAATTACGCCATAAAGACGCAGCGGAGTTTAAGAAAGTTGTCGGCCAGCGTCTTAAACAGCGCTGGGAAGAGCTCCAGCAGATTAAGCAGGAAGACCCGTCCCGGTTTGAGCAGATTAAACAGGATGGGATCAACATCATTAAGAGGCATATCCAGAGATCAAAAGAAAATACAGCTTTAACGCAGCGTTTCCAAAAAGCCCAGCATAAAGCAGTCGGGCGCGTAACCCTGCAGAGTCACATCGTGTTCGAAACGCTCCCCAAGGACCAAAAAGAGAGGCTGATCGCTTTAAGAAATAAATACCAGAAGGCCCTGAAAACGGCCTTAAACAAAAGGGGTGAGGAGCTTGAAGTTTTAAAGAAAAGCGATCCCGATAGATTTAAAGAGATCGTGGGCCAAGCCATGCAGAGGTTAAGAGAGAGGATTGCTAAAGGCAAAAGGCGCAATCCCCAAGTTTTTGACTCCCTGGGAAGGGTAAATCCCGGGCATTTAAAGGAGAAACTAAGCTGGCTCAAACAGGAAGATCCCGAGCTTTACCGCTATCTGGTAAGCAGAGCGGTGCGCGACAAAATGCCCCGTTAACAATAAACGGTCTGCAACGAAAGCCTTAGAACGGTTTTCGTTGCAGATTGTTTGTCCATAATGTAGAATAAATTTATGTTAGCGCATAAAGAAAAACAGCTGAGTGAGCTAATTGATGCTTTTTTGACCGGAAATGAAGGGGCTTTTGAACAAATGGCCGTCCTTATTCATCAGGATATTTTGAATATTGCCTATCGCTACTTAGGCAACCTCGAAGACGCTAAAGACGTTTTGCAGGAAGTGCTGCTTAAGGTTTACCGCAAACTGGAGTTCTTTAAACAGACGGCTAAATTTTCGACCTGGATTTACCGGGTTACGGTCAATACAACCATTGATTTTATCCGCAGGAAAAAGAGGGCATTAAACCTTAAAAGCCGTTATAAAAAAGAGGCGTCAGAATCCGGCTCTTTAAAAGATGTAGTAAACGGACGGGATAAAATGCGTATTTTGAATAAAGCTTGCCAGGCATTACCCCTGCGGCAGAAGAATGTGTTTATCCTAAAGCATTACCAGGGTTTAACCATAGAGGAGATAAGCAGAGTCCTGGGGTGTTCGCCAAGTACGGTAAAGACTCATCTGGTAAGGGCCATAGAGGCCCTGAAAAATAATATAGGAGGTTTACCATGAACTGTCCGTTAAAACAAGAGTGGACCCTGTTTTACTATCGGGATTTAGAGCAAAGCCGTCTGGATGTCCTTAAGGCCCACCTTAAGGAGTGCACACAATGCCGGCAGGCTTATGAGGGACTCAGCGGCTTTCTTTCCTCAATAAAAAAAGAGCCGGTCAGCTTAAGCCAGGAGGAGCTTTCCACAATTGTGGATAGAGTGGAACAAGAAGCTAAGGGCACCGGCGGTATTTTTGAGGAGCTTAAACAAAAGAGCGGGTCTCTTTTCCAGGGGTTACGCTTGAAATTATTCTATCAGCCCCGACTTATTCCCGTAGCAGTAGCTCTTTTGCTCCTGACCATCTTCCTTCCTATACATAGACAGCAGGTACTTTTTGAGCGCGCAGTTTTCGATCTGGAAATGGAGCTGGTGTCAGGCGAAGACGAATTTGATCTGCTTCTGGACTTATACACCTTTCCGGAAAGCTCTTAAAAAGCTTCCTCGATCGCGATTTCCTCGTAAGTATCCTCAGGCAGTTCATAGAAGAACATCGAGGGGCGGGTTATAATGGCCCCGTTCTTAAAAGTATATTTTGTCTGGGGGTAGGTTATATTGAGGATTGATTTCGTCCGGGTTGTAGCCACGTAAAACAGCCTTCTTTCTTCTTCCAGGGTTTCCGCAGCCCCGATAGCTTTAGGGTGCGGGAATTCGTATTCGCAGAAACCGATAACAAACACCGCTTCCCACTCCAGCCCCTTGGCCTGGTGGATAGTGGAAAGAACCAGAGTTTGTTCTTTGGGTCTTACCCCCCAACGGGTTTCTCCCTTGAAATCTTCGAACGAACCCAAGTCCAGGAGGAAGTGTTTTAGGGAAGGGTACTGGTGGGCCATCTTGGCTAATTCTTCTAAGTCCAGGATTCTTTCGTCAGGGTTGTCAAAGGAAAGGTAACAGTAATCCTGATATCTTTTAAGGATTTCCCGCAGAGCCTCTTGAGGGCTTTTTATTTTTTTCAAAGCCTCATAGAGAGATGTAAATTCCTTGAAGCCCTGACGCTGCCTTTTAGGAAGACTTTTTTCAATTTTGGCGGCATTCTCTTTATTAAATTTATCCCATATCTTATAAGCGTAGCTTCGCCCGATCCCCTTATGCAGGCACACAGCCCGCTTAAACGAAAGTTCATCCTGGGGGTTGATGAGTATTTTTAGATAGGAAAGAACATCCTTTATGTGGGCTTGTTCGAAAAATCTTAAGCCGCCCCGGATAATATAGGGGATATTTCTTTTAACCAGCTCCATTTCTAATTCTAAAGCCTGGAACCGCGAACGAAAAAGAACAGCGATTTCCTCCAGAGGTACGCCTTCCCGGTTAAGCTCTAGTATTCTCTGGCCGATGTATCGGGCCTGCTGGTAGACATCCCGGGTTTTTACCACGTAAGGCGGGTCGGCCGCTTCCCGGATGGCTTCCAAAGTTTTGGGAAACTGGTTTAGATTATGCCGGATTATTTCATTGGCCAGGGAAAGTATCTGGGGGCTGGAGCGGTAGTTGATTTCTAATTTGAATATCTTTGTTCCGGCAAAAGTTTTGGGAAAATCTAAAATGTTATTTATGTCCGCGGCCCGGAATGAATATATCGATTGGGCGTCATCTCCGACCACCAGGATATTTTTGTGGTAAGCGGAGATGATTTTAAGTATTTCGAATTGCAGCCGGTTGGTATCCTGATATTCATCCACCAGTATGTGCCTGAAGATCCGGGCATATTTTTCGCCCACATCGGGATTTTGCAGAACTTCCAGCCAGTTGGTTAAAAGGTCGCTGAAGTCCATAACGTTGGCTTTTTTCTTTTTCTTCTGGTAGTGACCGACAACTTTTTTTATCACCGGCGCATAATCCTCAAGATGGGAGTAAAACTGGGCTATTATTTCGTCAATATCCTTCTGGGCGCTGCAGGCCAGGCTGTAAATATTGCTGATCACCGCCTTTTTGGGAAACATTTTCTCCTTTTTATATAACCCCAGTTCCTCAAGGCAGTCTTCGATCAGATCCCGGGCATCTTCTTTATCCACAATGGTAAAGTTAGGAGAGTAACCCAGGATTTCAGCCTCTTTTCTTAAAATCATATTCCCGATATGGTGGAAAGTACCGGCCCATAGACCTAAGTAATTCGATTTAAGCAGGGTTTCCGCCCGGTTGATCATTTCGTTGGCCGCCCGGTTGGTGAAGGTGGCCAGGAGGATGCTTTTAGGATTAACGCCTTTTTCCAGCAGGTAAGCCAGGCGGTAGATTAAGACCCGGGTTTTTCCGCTCCCGGCCCCGGCTAAGACCAAGGCCGGGCCGTCAGCCTCCTGAATTACTTTCAGCTGGGGCGGGTTTAAGTTTTTGGGGTAGTCAATCCGGGAAGGGGCGGAAAAAGGTTTTAGTTTATAGCTTTTCATGCCCATCTATCTTATCATAAACCGGAAAAAATTGAATAAATTAATGCCTTTGCTGGCGTTGACAGCTAAGGTTATAAATGATAGAATCGAATGAAACTTTTACTTTTTCAAGACGAAGTCGCAGAAAAAGTAATTAGTTGAATTCGACCCCCACACCAATTGTAAGTGATTCCGAAAAGCTTGCCAATTGGTGTGGGGGTTAAGTTCGTCCAAATGACTTATGTTCACTCACTTCGTTCGTTCCATAAGTCATGGACTCACTAAAGGAGGTGGATGATGAAATGTGCAAAGGGAGTAGAGCTTCTTCTGACCACCGATAATAAGGTCGGCAAGCTGGAAGAGATTGCCGGGGCCATTAAGGGGGTCGGGATTAACATCAGGGCAATATCGGCCTGGGCTTTTGACGATAAGGCTTTTTTTAGATTAGTGGCTTCGGATACCGAGCAGACCAAGCAGGTTCTTAAGGTTTTCGGAACGGTAGAAGAGCGAGGGGTCGTAATCGTGGATATGCCCGATGAGGTCGGCCAGCTTTTTACTCTGGCTTCCAAAATGAAGGATAATAATATCGACCTTGAATATATTTACGGCACCACTTCCGAGCCCGGTAAGGCGGCAATTATTATTTTCGCTTCCGATAATAACGAAAAGGCTTTAGAAGTCATTTCCGCCTAATACACATGATCATCTGTGTCTAAAATATGCAGATAGAATTTCCTTCTTCGTTTCTATGGGGCGCTGCTCTATCCAGCTACCAGTGCGAAGGAGGCAATTACAATTCCGACTGGTATTTGTGGGAGAAGCAAAAGCAGCTCACCAGCGCCGGTATTGCCTGTGACCACTATCACCTTTTCGACCGCGATTTTCAACTGGCCCGGAGCCTGAATTTAAATTCCCTGCGTCTTTCCCTGGAATGGGCCCGGATTTGTCCGGATTCCTCCTCGATTTCTGCGCCGGAGCTGGCCCATTATGTAAAAGTAGTCGATACCCTCAGGAAACACGGGCTAAAACCCATAGTTACCCTGCACCATTTTACCAATCCGGTCTGGTTTGCTAACAGCGGCGGCTGGCTTAACCCTGAAAATGTCGACGGTTTCCTTAGGTTTCTAAAGGCGGCGGTAGAGTCTTTAAAAGGAAAGGTTGATTTCTGGCTCATTTTTAATGAGCCCCTGGTTTATATTTACAACGGGTTTGTCCAGGGCTGCTGGCCTCCGGGAAAAAGCTCTTTAAGATTAGTGAAAAAAGTTGTGACCAATATGGTTGCCGCCTATTGCCAGGGTTACCAGGAAATAAAGAATATATACCGGCAGGCCGGATTAACGGCACAGGTTTCCCTGGCTAAACACACTCTGGTATTTTCCGGCTGCCCGGGCTTAATGCTTCCCTTTAACTCTTTTACCGCTTTTTGCCGCAGTAAAATTTTTAACTTCCGCCTTCTGGATTATCTGGAGAAAAAGCGCTGTCTCGATTTTATCGCCCTGAATTATTACTGTAAGTATTACTCCCGGTTTGGCGGCCTGCTGGGAAGAGAGTGTTCCCATGGCGGGCATAAGGAAAGGAGGAATTCTCTGGATTGGTCTGTTTACCCCCAAGGTATATACGCGATCACAAAGATACTCAAGAAATTCGGTTTACCGATTTTAGTCACCGAAAACGGCACTTCCGAGATCGACGAACGTTTTTACCGCGATTTTCTACTCAGCCACCTTAAAAACTTACACCGGGCCTTAACGGAGGGGGCCGATGTAATCGGGTATCTCTGGTGGTCCCTGCTGGATAATTTTGAGTGGGATAAAGGCTATCAGCACCGGTTCGGCTTAATCGAAGTTGATTACTATAATCTTAAGCGCCGGATAAAGCCCTTTGCCTATACTTACGCTAAAATCTGCAAGGAAAATAAGTTATCCCTCTAGAGCCATGGAGAAAAGCGAAATTAAATTTATTTTGGGCAGCAGCCCTCCTTTCAATAAGCTGGACTCCGCCCGGTTAGACGGCCTGGTTGATATCTGCGAAGTTAAGGAATACAAAAATGCCGAGACGATTTACCGGCAGGGGGATTCACCGGATTGCCTCTATGTTCTTCTGGCGGGAAGGGTTTCGTTGTCGGCAGAGATAGACCATAAAGATTCTCCGATCGAAATCCTTAAGCGCGGGACCTGCTTCGGAATCATTTCCCTGCTTACCGACGACCCCCACTCGGTTACCGCCCGGTCAATCGAAACCTCCTCGGTAATCCGGGTAACCCGGGATAAATTCCGCGCCTTCTTAAAGGAAAATCCCTTATTATCCCTGGATTTTTCCCGCCTGCTTTCCCAGCGGGTTAAGTCCCGGTTTAAGCCGAAGAAAATATTTCAATCCAAAAAAATAGGCATAATGGGCGCAACCTGCGCCGGCAAGACCACCTACATGCTGAATTTGGGGAGTAAACTTAAACGAGAAACCCGCAAAGAGGTTATTTGCATCCAGATAATTTCCGAGTCCGCAGAGGCCAAGAAGAGCCTTAAGCTTAAAGACTTTTCCGAAGAAACTTTCGCCGCCTATCTTATCAAGGGCGATATCGACCGCCTTTGCCTGCAGGTCGATGTCGGGGATAAGATTTTGGCCCTTTTAAATTTTTTATCGGAAAGCTATCATTTTGTGCTTTACGAAGTACCCCCCCGGTTTCTGGAAACTTACCTGGCTGAATTCGTGGAACCGACGGGGCAGCTGCACTTTCTCATTTTTCCGCAGAAAGGGGGATTAAAAAAAGCGGCCGGAATAATAAGGGATCTAAGGGCCAAAAACCCCTTGAATCCGGAAAAGATTAAAGTGATCCTGGCCGAATTTGCCGGGCCGGATAAGTTGCCTTTTAAGCAAAAAAGAAAATTTGTGGATCACCCTATTTACGCCAGCCTTCCGGCTTTAAAGCTCCCCGTTTATTCCAGAACCTTAAGTAGAATTGCCCGGGAGGTCGGCGAAGTTACTTTAGGCTTAGCCTTAGGCAGCGGGGCTGCCTACGGGTTTGCCCATATCGGGGTGCTTAAGGTTTTCCAGGAAGAGGATATACCCGTAGACGTTATCTGCGGCTCGAGTATGGGGGCAATCATCGCCGCTTTATGGGCCGCCGGGTTCAGCCTAAAAGAGATTACCGCATTGTCCGCTCAGTGCGGCCGCAAAATCGGCTCCTTTTCCCTTTCCGGGATTTCTTTTCCCTTTAAAGGGGTGATGAAGGCCCGGCACCTGGAAAATATTTTTAAAGGCATCTTTAAGGATTTGACCTTTTACGATTTAAAGCATACGCTTAAAGTCGTTTCTTTTAATTTCCTGAAAAGAAAAACGGTTATTCTGGAGGAAGGCCCCCTCTATAAAGCCGTGGCCGCCAGCTGCGCCTTCCCGGGTATTTTTGCCCCGATTCATGTTAAAAAAGACCTCCTTTTAGACGGCGGGGTTTTAAACCCCCTTCCTACCAAGGTCCTGCTAAGCCGCAACGTGCATAAGATAATCGCTTCCAATATTCTCCTTTCGCCCCAGCAGGCTTCTCGGGAATACAGCCGCAAGGGCAATTTACATGTCTTTGATTTTATCTTCGGCAGTATCGAAACTATGCAGCAGCAATTTGTCGGAGAAGCCTTAAAGATTGCCGACGTGGTTATCCACCCCGATTTAGAAGGTTTAGGCTGGACTGATTTTACCAAAATGGAGGAGTTCATTAAGAGAGGAGAGGTTGCTTGTCGCAAAGAGATCGACCGGATAAGGCAGTTGGCTGTTTCCTGACCGCCATGAAAAGAGTTGCCTTATGTTTAGGGGTGTTTTTGTTTATTTCTTCCCTGGCCCGGGGCGAGGGCATAAGGGACCGCTTTGCCGGGGGCCAGAAGCTCTCCTATAAAGTTTCTTTTAACGGGATTCCTTCGGGTACGATCGAGTGGGAGTATCTCGGCCGGGGTAAAGTCGGCGCAAGAGAAGCCGATATTCTGGCGGTGAGTTCGGACACCAAAGTTATGAATTTGCTTAATCTGGTCAGTGACGAAAAGGTCTTTCTGGATGCGGAAAATCACCTTCCCTTGAAAGTAGAAAGGGATATCGTCTTATTCGGTAAGAAGGAGCTGATCGAGGAATTTTACGACCAGGAATCCGGCTGCGTAAAAATAGTCCGCACTAACAAAAAGACCCGTCAGGATCTCTTTTACCCGCCGAAGCCGATCCACAATATCCTGGCTTTGCTTTATTTCTTCCCTAAAGATGTGGAGTTGGAAAAAAAGAAGTGGATGATTTTTAACTTGCCGACCCGGAAATTAAAGATAAAATTTATCAAGGAACGAAAGCTGTCCCTGGGGAAGAAGAAGGTGGACACTTATTTTCTCATCGGCCGGGGGGCGAAAAGGGTCAGCCTCTGGATGGATAAGGTGCAGCGCCTGCCCCTGCGTCTGGAGTTCATTTTCCCGGTGGGAAAGATTATTATCACCCGGCAAGATTGATATGTAGGGGCGGGGCTTGCCCCGCCCTAATAATAGCTAAACATGATACATCCTACGGCAATTATCGAAAAGGGAGCGGTTTTAGATGAGAGTGCAGAGGTAGGGCCTTATGCTGTCATCGAGAAGGGGGTCAGCTTAGACCGGGGAGTGGTGGTTTCGGCCCGGGCCCATATTAAAGGTCATACTACTATCGGCGAAAATACTTTTATCGGGATCGGAGCCATAATCGGCGAAACTCCCCAGATGCTGGGTATGCGTGATACCCGGGGTAAGACCCGGATCGGGAAAAATAATATTATCCGGGAGTATGCCACCATTCACGCTTCAGTGGATGCGGATAAGGAAACTTCTCTGGGCGACGATAATTTTTTAATGGTTTTTTCCCATCTCGGCCATGATTGTAAGGTCGGAAACGGAGTAGTACTTTGTAACGCGGTTTTGCTCGGAGGTCACGTCCAAATAGAGGATAAGGTTTTTATCTCCGCAGATGTAGCCATACAGCAATTTTCCAGAGTGGGCCAATTGGCCATGGTGGGAGGGCTCTCCCGGGTCAACCAGGATATCCCTCCGTTTATGCTGGTGGTCGGAGCCTCCCGGGTCTGGGGAATTAATCTGGTCGGTTTAAGAAGGGCCGGTTTAGATAAGCAGGAGATAGCGCAAATAAGAAGTGCTTATAATATTCTCTACCGCCGGGGTTTACTGCTTAAATCTGCCTTAAATGAATTAGAAAAAATTGATTCCGATAAGGTAAAGGAAATGTGCGTTTTTATTCTCGCTTCCCGAAGGGGAATTTGCGGGCCCAAGCGAAGTTCGTTCTGGGAGAAGTTATTCCTCGATTACCCTTATTTGGTAAGAAGTAAGATACCTACCTATAAGTTCTTCTTGAAGAGCAAAAGAAATACCCAGGCTTTTAAGCGGTGTTAAAGCGCGCGCATGTGGATGATGATATCGTCGCAGCTGTACCAGGTGTGATCCGGGCCCACGGAGAGTATTGCCGGCGGAACGCAGTCTAAGGCTCCGCCGCAGGCATTACGGCACATTACCGTAACATCATCCGGGTTGCAGGTGGCTATCGCCGGGTAGCTGGCTTGCCTGCAGAAGGCATAATCCGGATCAAACCAATAATCCCTGCCCCAGGGGTCGATAAGCTCACCCTTCATGTAAGGGCCGGCCCAGGCCGCCACCTCATCAGCAGTCCACCCGCAATTGGCATTAATTGCTCCCTGAGGCGGCCTTAATAGAATTCCGGCTTGGGAGGTATTGAGATTTACTTCCGGGTCGTTGGTCCTAAACGGCGGACAGCCGTTAGGAAACTTTCCCGTATCCATAAACAGCATGGCCACAGCTTTCTCTAAGTTTTTTAAGTCAGAGGCGGCCGCGGCTAAGCGGCTTCTGTCCCGTAACCGGTTGGTCACCGGAGTAAGAATCGCCGCCAGTACGCTGATAATAGAAATAGCCACCATCAATTCAATGAGGGTAAAACCCTTCTTGTTCATAACTATACCTCCTTTTTATTCGAATAGCTTACTTTATTAAAACATTATACCACTGGGTGGGGGGGATTGGAAGCGAATTTAGGGACAGACCCCATCGACTCTAAGGGAAATTTGGTGGGGTCTGTCCCTTGTCTCTTATTTTGTTATCTTAGTGGCGAATACCAGGTATCCGGTATGGGAAGGCATTCTTTGTTCCGGGCGGGTCTTACCTTTGCGGACCAGGATTTTCCTTAACAGGAGTTCCATGGCCTCTACATTGATGAATCCTTTTTCTTCCAGGGTGAATACAGTTTGAGTCAGCTGTTCATAAGTCGGGCAGATGGTGGCCAGCCGAGCCCCGCCTTTTAACGATTTATAAGCCGCGTCAATTAACTCCCACTGGCTGCCGATATCGATCATGATAAAATCAGCATCCTTTTGCGGGAAGTCGTCTTTTATCTCCTGATGGTTAAATTCAACCCACTCCGCCAGCCCGTTTTTAACCAGATTCTTTTGGGCGTTGGTTAAAAACTCCTCATTGCGTTCATAACTGTATACTTTTCCGTTGGGCCGGACAAAATTGGCTAAAGCCGTAGTCAGGGCCCCGCTGCCGGCCCCGCATTCAATTACTTTCGCTCCCGGAAAGATACAGGCTTTAGTCAGGATTAACCCGATATCCTTAGGGTAAAGAATCTGGGTTTTTCTTTTTACCTTCATGGTCAGCTCAAAGAGGTAGGGTTTAAGGATGTAAAAGGGCCAGCCGAGGTTGGTCTCGATTTTTTCGCCGAATTGTTTACCAATGACCTGCTCTACTTTCAAAAATCCCTTGTCGGTGTGGAGAGTATTCTTAGCGGTTTTAATCAAAAAGTTGCGCCGGTCGTCATGGTAGAGGAATATGAGGTCTCCTTCCTGGATCATCGTATAAAATATACCATTTCAGAAATATCTTGCAAGGAGATTTAGTTTGTATTAAACTTTATTCAATGAAGTATGTAGTCATCGTGCCCGACGGGGCCTCAGATTACCCCATTGATATTCTCGAGGGAAAAACTCCCCTAGAGGTGGCCGAGACCCCTTTTATGGATTCTTTAGCCCAGAAAGGAGTGCTCGGCCGGGTCAAGACTGTTCCCCGGGGGTTTGTGCCTTCCAGCGACGTAGCTAATCTTTCCCTGCTCGGCTATGATCCGGAAAGTTGTTACAGCGGCCGGGGGCCGCTGGAAGCGGCCAACCTGGGAGTGGAATTAGGCCCGGATGATTTGGCCTTCCGCTGCAATCTGGTTACCGAAGCCGAGGATAAGCTTTTTGATTATAGTGCCGGCCACATAACCAACAAAGAGGCTAAGATTTTAATCAACCACGTCAATAAAGAGCTGGGCAGTGAAAGAATAGAATTCTTCTTCGGCACCAGTTACCGCAATCTCATGGTCATCCGCGCGGCCCGGGATTTGAATTTAAGCAAATTAAAATATCACGCCCCTCATGACATCATGGGTCAGGAGATTAAGCGTTTCCTGCCCAGGGGGAAAAACAGTGAGATTATCTCCGACCTGATCCAGCGCTCCAAAGACATCCTCAATGGCCACGAGATAAACAAAGTACGCATCGATTTAGGCGAAAGCCCGGCCAATATGATTTGGCTCTGGGGCTGCGGGCCTAAGCCGAGTATGCCCCTTTTTAAAAATCAGTTTGGCTTAGAGGGAGCGGTTATCTCGGCGGTAGATTTAATCAAGGGCATCGGCCGGATAATCGGGCTTAAGGTCATTGAGGTTGCCGGCGCTAACGGTTATTATGACACTAACTATTTGGGAAAAGCGCAAGGTGCCCTAGAGGCTTTGCAGGAATGCGACTTTGTTTTTGTGCATATCGAAGCTACCGATGAGGCCGGCCATAACCAGGATTTACGGATGAAGATAACCTGCCTGGAACGGATCGACAAGCTGGTTGTGGGCAGCATGACCAGAGAGTTAGAGGGAAGCGAGTACCGAATTCTAATCACCCCCGATCATCCTACCCCGATATCCAAGCGAACTCATACCGATGAGCCGGTTCCTTTTCTGATCTCCGGTTCCGGTATCGAAAGTAATAACTTTTCCGCTTACTCCGAAATCGAGGCTCAAAACAGCCCCCTTTATTTCGATAAGGGGCAGGATTTAATGAATTACTTCCTAAAGGGAAGATGAGCAGAGTAATTTTCCTTATATCCTGCGTTGCTCTCGGGGCCGGCTATTTTTTTTACGGCCGTTTGGTTAGAAAAGTCCTGGGAGTTGATCCGCAGCGGACTACTCCGGCTCACGCAGCCTATGACGGGGTGGATTATGTCCCGGCTAAAAACTGGCTGG
The DNA here is from genome assembly GCA_964420965.1 of uncultured Planctomycetia bacterium. Taxonomy (GTDB): domain Bacteria; phylum Omnitrophota; class Gorgyraeia; order Duberdicusellales; family 4484-171; genus CAYQUQ01. The sequence continues at coordinate 14,253 of CAYQUQ010000019.1, forward strand.
TGCTTTTCGGACACCACTTTGCTTCTATTGCCGGGGTCGGCCCGATTGTCGGCCCGGTGCTTGCTTATGTCTACTGGGGATGGTTCGGAGCTTTACTCTGGATAATCCTGGGTTCGATATTCATCGGCGCGGTCCATGATTTTTCGGCGCTGTTTATTTCCCTCCGGGAGGGCGGCGCCACTATCGGCCAGATTTCCCGGAAATACATCTCCCGGCCGGCCAGCATCATCTTCCTGATTTTTTTATGGTTGGCCCTGATCATCGTCATCGCCGTATTCGCTAAATTCTGTGCCTTAAGTTTTGTCCGGGAACCAAAGATTGTTTTTCCTTCGCTGGGCCTTATTCCGGCGGCAATGCTGGTTGGTTTTTTGATTTACCGCAAAAAAGTCAATACCCTCAACGCCACTTTATTCGGCTTGGGGCTGTTAGCTTTACTTATCGTTTTAGGGGCTAAGTTTCCCTTGAGTATCGGCGGCGAAAACCCCCAGGTTTTCTGGCTCTGTGTTCTTTTGGCCTACTCCTTTTTCGCTTCCATCATCCCGGTCAATGTTCTGCTCCAGCCCCGGGATTACATCTCCAGTTTTCTCCTCTTTTTTGGCCTGATTGTGGCTTTTGTGGGGATTATGGTCAAACCTCTGCCTGTAGGCGCGGCCCAGTTTTTTAAATTCCCCAGCTCGCTCGGCGGCCCGTTTTTTCCGCTCATGTTTATTACCGTGGCCTGCGGGGCCATTTCCGGATTTCACTCCCTGGTTTCCAGCGGCACGACCTCCAAACAGCTCGGTTCCGAAAAGGACGCTCAGAAAATCGGTTACGGGGCCATGATCTTAGAGGGCCTGCTGGCCGTAATTGCTCTTTTTTGCGTGGCTTTCGGCCTGGGTTCAATCCCGGCCGGCAAACCCGACCCACTGGGGCTTTTTGCCCTCGGGTTTAGCCGAGTCGCCTTTTTTCTCGGCGACTATGCCAAATTTATCGCCCTGGTGATTCTTAACGCTTTTATTCTGACCACCCTGGATACCGCCACCCGGATAACCCGTTTTCTCACTCAGGAGCTGACCGGTTTAAAAAACAAGTATCTGGCTACGGGGATAGTGATTTTAGCCGCGGTTATTTTCTATTCCAGCGGGACTTTTCAGGCTCTTTGGCCGCTGTTCGGGGCCTCCAACCAGCTGGTTGCCGGTTTAGCCCTGCTGGTGGCCAGCGCTTATTTGCTGAAAAAGAAAAGAAATCACAGAATAACATTGATACCGGCCGTGATTATGTTTATAATAACCTTCCTGGCTCTTTTGCTCAAAGCCGGGCAGTTTTTTAAAGAGGGGAACTATCTCCTGTTTACAGTGAGCATTATCCTCATTTCACTGGGAGTATTCATTATCGTTGAGTTTAGAAAAAAGAAGAGGGCTTATGGTGCGTAACAAGTTAATCGTGCAAAAATACGGCGGTTCTTCCGTGGCCAACGTGGAAAAAATCGAAAACGCGGCCCAGAGGATTATCGCTTACGCCAAAAGAGGCAACAAGGTGGTAGCGGTGGTTTCGGCTATGGGCGATACTACCGATGAGCTGATCAGCCTGGCCGCAAAGATTAACCCCGCGGCCGCGGAGCGGGAGATGGATATGCTTATGTCTACCGGCGAGCAGATTTCTTCGGCTTTACTGGCTATGGCCATTCATAAAAGAGGCCGGAACGCCATCTCTTTTACCGGGCCCCAGGTCGGTATCATCACCGATACTTACCATACCCAGGCCAGGATTCTTAAAATCGAGACCAACCGGATTAAGAAAGAGCTGATCCGGGGTAAAATAGTCATCGTGGCCGGCTTCCAGGGTTTAAGCACGGCTTTAGAAATTACCACTCTGGGCCGCGGCGGCTCGGATTTAAGTGCGGTGGCCATGGCCGTAGCTCTAAAAGCCGACTTTTGCGAGATCTATACCGATGTCGACGGTATCTATACCGCTGACCCGCGGATTGTGCCCGGAGCCCGGAAATTGAAATACATAACTTTCGACGAGATGCTGGAGTTGGCCGCCCGGGGAGCCCAGGTGATGCACACCCGGGCTGTAGAGGTGGCCAAAAAATTTAATATCCCTTTGCACGTAAGGTCGAGTTTCAGCTCAAAGGAGGGAACCATAATTATGAAAAAAACCCCGCTGATTGAGGAACCGGTAGTAAGGGGTGTTACCCTTACCGATAATGAGGCCAAGGTTACCCTGTGCAATGTTCCCGACCGGCCGGGAATCGCGGCCCGGGTGTTTAACCAACTGGCTTTGGCCAATATTAACGTGGATATGATTGTGCAGAACGTAAGCCACAAGAGGGCTACCGATATTTCCTTTACCGTTCCCAAGAGCAGTCTCTTAAAAGCTTTGAAGATATCCCGCAAGGTAGCCCGGGAAGTTAAAGTCGAAGAGGTCCTTTCCGACGAAACTATCGCTAAGGTCTCGGTAATCGGAGTGGGGATGAAGTCGCATTCCGGAGTGGCGGCCAAGTGTTTTTCGGTCCTGGCCAGGAATAAAATCAATATCGATATGATTTCTACCTCCGAAATCAGCATTTCCTGTGTGGTTAAAAAGGCGGCCGGAAAAAAAGCCTTGAGAGCGCTTCACAAAGCATTTAATTTAGGTACACCCCGTTAGAAATAACGGGGAGAATTGCTTTTTATTTCTAACGGGGTACAATAGAGCCATGAAAAGAGTAGTTATTTACGACACAACTTTACGCGACGGGTCGCAGACCGAAGGTATTTCTTATTCTTTGCAGGATAAAATCAGTATTACCCGGAGGCTGGATGATTTCGGTATTGATTTTATCGAAGGCGGCTGGCCCTTTTCCAACCCTAAAGACGAGGAGTTCTTCAGTTATTTTAAGAAACACAAGTTGAAGAAAGCCCGGCTGGTTCCTTTCGGTTCCACCGCTCATCCCGCCAACCCTCCGGCCAAGGATAAAAATTTGCTCAGCCTGGTTAAGTCCGATACCGAGTATGTGACTATTTTCGGCAAGACCTGGGATTTGCACGTAAAAGAAGTTTTAAGGGTTAAGCCCGGGGATAACTTGAAACTCATTGCCGAAAGCGTGAAATTCTTAAAGAAAAGAAACAAACGCGTTTTTTATGACGCCGAGCATTTTTTTGACGGTTATAAAGCCAATCCCGCCTACACCTTAAAGACACTCCGGGCCGCCTTAGAAGCCGGAGCGGAGTTGATTGTATTTTGCGACACTAACGGCGGGACTCTGCCCTGGGAGATTAAGGAAATCGTCGGCTTTATTCGGGAAAGACTTTCTTTAGCCGGTTTTGGGATCCATTGCCATAACGATTTAGGAGTGGCCGTGGCTAATTCCCTGGTTTGTGTAAACAGCGGCTGCATCCATATTCAGGGGACCGTTAACGGTTACGGAGAAAGGTGCGGCAATGCGGATTTAGTACCGATTATCGGGGCCTTGCAGCTTAAAATGGGCAGAACTCTCACCGTTTCTTCCCGGATAGAGGAGCTTACCCATCTTTCGCATTTTGTAAGCGAGATCAGCAATATGGCCCACCGCGATAATCACCCTTTCGTGGGCCGCAGCGCCTTTGCTCACAAGGGAGGAATCCATATCGATGCGGTCATAAAGAATCCCCGGGCCTATGAGCATGTTGATCCGGTTCGCGTGGGTAACAAAAGAAGGTTCGTGGTTTCGGAGTTAGCCGGGAAATCTACGCTGGTAGTCAAGGCTAAAGAACTCGAATTTGATTTAGATAAGAAGTCGGTGCGGGCTAAGAAACTGCATAAGTTAATCCAGAGGCTGGAGCAGGAAGGCTACCAGTTTGAAGCTGCGGAGGGTTCGTTTAAATTATTATTGCAGAAGGAACTGAAGAAATGTAAGAAATTTTTCGATCTTTTGGGATTTAAAGTCATTGTGGAGAAACGCCAAAATGCTTTGATTTCTGAAGCGACCATCAAGCTGAAAATCAATAACAAGTTGGAACATACTGCTTCCGAGGGCGACGGCCCGGTAAATGCTTTAGACAGTGCCCTGCGTAAGGCGCTGGTTAATTTTTACCCCACCCTGTCGCAGATGCACCTGACCGATTTTAAAGTCCGGGTTCTGGATGAGAAGAGCGGGACCGCGGCCAAGGTCCGGGTTCTGATTCAGTCCCAGGATGAAGACGAGGATTGGTCCACTATCGGCGTATCCGAAAATATCATCGAGGCCTCCTGGCAGGCTTTGGTTGATTCCATCGAGTATAAGCTCCTTAAGGATTCCCGGCACTAACTCCTGTTTTAGTTTCCGCCTGATTGTCAGCTAAAATAGACCAGACTTAAGGGAGTAATTTCATATTGTTTTTTCAGGCCCTGATGATATAATTTTAAAATAATAGTAATTATTAAAAAAAGGGGGCGCTATGGGTATGTTTAGAAAAAAGGCCATATTTTTTTTATTAGTTTTTTTGGTTACTTTTCTTTTGGTGAACGAGGCCTTTGGCGAAGTCAACCGCAGGCTGGAATTGAAAAAGAAGTTCGCTCCTTCCCAGAATATCCAGCAGTTGAGTAACACTAATTTCAGTCAGGTTAATACTTATCGCGCCGATGCTAACGAGTCACTCAGCCCCCAAACGACTGGCGGCCGGAGGCAGCGCCGCAGCGTAGTCCGTCAGGAAAGAGCACCGGCCGTAGGCGAATATGCCATATACCAGAGTGAATATGTAGCTGAGATTGAGGAAGAAATCGCCCTGGTTAAGGGCCGGGTGGTTTTTGAGGTTTTTAAATCGCGTGGCTGGGTTAAAATCCCGCTGGTCAGCAGCAGCGCGGGCTTAAGGGAAGTCAGCCTTAACGGTAAGCCTTCTTTTGTGACCCGGCAGGGGAGTAAATATATTCTTTTAGTAAATAAACCCGGCAAGTACAAATTGAATTTAGAATTTTTTCTTAAGGTCAAGCGGGAGCGCGAACACGGCCCGGGGAGTTTAGCCTTTAAAATCCTGCCTTCGCCGATATCGATACTGGATGTCCAGATGGAGGAAAAAGAGGTAGAGATTTTTGTGGAGCCTTCGATTAAGGTGGAGACCGAAAAGTTAGCCAAAAAGACGGTAGCTACGGTGGTGCTCCCCTATACCGAGGCGGTTACCATTCGCTGGAGCAAGGCCCTGCCCAAGGAGGTTTTACCCGAGGTGGCCTTAGAGCCCAAGATATATGCCGATACTACCACTCTGGTTTCTGTCGGTGACGGGGTGGCCAAGTGTTTCAGCAATATCCGTTATTCTATCCTCCAGAGCGAGGTTTCCAATTTAAGGATTTCCTTTCCCGAGGACGTGGGGATTCTCGAAGTCAAAGGCCGGCAGCTGCGGGACTGGAAAGTTAAAAACCAGAATTCCCGGCAAGTTCTGGATGTTTACCTTAATTACGGAGTCAAGGGCGCTTATAATTTAAGCGTAACTTACGAGAGGAATATCGGCGCCGGTTCGGTCACGGCCCAGGTTCCCGATATCCATATTGTCGGCGCCGAAAGAGAAAGGGGTTTTGTAGGAATAGAGGCTTTGACCAATATCGAGTTAGCTTTTAATAAGCTTTCCGCGGTTTCGGTGATTGACGTAAAACAGCTGCCGCAAAACTTATGGAATTTAGCCCGCAACCCGGTGCTCCTGGCTTTTAAGTACCTTAAATTTCCTTACCAGGCGGTTATTGATGTCACTAAGCATGAAGAGCTGCCGGTTTTAGTGGCCACCATTGATTCGGTAAGCTATGTTACCCTTTATACGGAAGAGGGCAAGGCTTTAACCAAGGCTACCTATCAGACACGCAACAACGTAAAGCAGTTTGTAAGGTTGAGCCTGCCCGCGGATACCACTTTGTGGAGTTGTTTTGTTTCCGGGAAGCCGGTTAAACCGGCCAAAGACAAACAGGGACGGATTCTTGTTCCTCTGGAAAAATCCCAACGCCGCGGCCAAGCCCTGACTCAATTTCCGGTGGAAGTGGTCTATCTGACCCAGAAGCCTAAATACGGCCTGCTGGGGAAATTAAAGTTGAGATTGCCTAAACTGGATATACCCCAGAATGAGCTTTTCTGGTCGGTCTATTTTCCGGAAGAATTTGCTTACTACCGTTTTGACGGGGATGTGAAATTGGTCTCCGAAGTAACCGGAGTCACGCAGGCGGAAGGATCCGTAAGCCAGTTGGCCAGGCCCGGCAGTTTCAACAAGCGTGAGCATAGTATGAGCCGGAAGGCGCCGGCCAAGTCACTTTACTTTGAACAGCAGGTGGTCGCGGAAAAGGAAGTTTTTGATGGTTTGAAGGGCGGCCAGGCCCGGGGGGTGCTGCCGATTAAGATCAGCCTTCCCGAGCGCGGTAAAACCTACCGCTTTAGCAAAATACTGGTTACCGAAGAAAGCCCCTGGCTGAGTACATTTTATATTCGTTCTCCGCGGAAGCCGTTTCGGCTGGCGGTGGTAGTAATTGTTTTAACGGCTTTGGTTGCCGGGATAGTAATTTTAATCAAAAACAAGTTCAGCAAGTAAAATCGGGATTGGAATTAGGATGAAAGGCGCTAAGATTATAATCGAATGTTTGCTTAAGGAGGGGGTTGAGGTTATCTTTGGTTATCCCGGAGGGGCGGTTATACCCTTTTTTGACTTTTTGTATGATGCCCCCATAAAGTTTATCTTAACCCGCCACGAACAGGCCGCGGCCCATGCCGCCGACGGCTATGCCCGTTCTACGGGAAAGGTGGGGGTCTGCGTGGCCACCTCCGGGCCGGGAGCGACTAATTTGACTACCGGGATTGCTACCGCCCATATGGATTCGGTGCCGATAGTGGCCATCACCGGCCAGGTGAAGACTTCCTTGATCGGTAACGACGCTTTTCAGGAAGCCGATGTTATCGGCATAACCCGCTCCATATCCAAATATAATTATTTAGTTAAAGACGCCAAAGACTTAGCTTACACGGTTAAAGAGGCCTTTTATCTGGCCAGCAGCGGCCGGCCCGGCCCGGTGGTTATCGACTTACCGGTGGACGTGCAGCTGCAGGATACCGAATTCAGCTATTTTGATAAGATTGATATCAGAAGCTATCATCCCACGCATTTCGGGCATCCCGGCCAGATTAAAAGAGTGCTGAAGTTGATTCAAGGCTCCAAGCGGCCGGTCATTATTGCCGGCGGAGGAATTATCACTTCCGGGGCCCATCAAGAGTTGTTGATGTTTGTGGATAAGACCGGTATTCCGGTGACCACTACCCTTCTGGGTTTGGGCGGTTTTCCTTCCACGCACAAGCTTAACTTAGGCATGCCCGGCATGCACGGGACGGTCTATGCCAATATGGCCATTACCGAGAGCGATATTTTGATTTCAATCGGATCGCGTTTCGATGACCGGGTTACCGGCAAGGTTTCAGCCTTTGCCCCGGAAGCCAAGATAATCCACGTGGATATCGATCCGACATCGATCAGCAAGAATATCAAGGTGGACGTGCCCATAGTCGGAGACGCCAAAAATATTTTAGAGCAGCTGGTGGAGGCGGTTGATGATTCAAAGCTGCCTGATTTAGAAAGCTGGCATAAGAAAATAAAAGAGTGGAAGAAGAAGCACCCTTTAAAATACAAAAAAGAGAAAGCCGGCAAGATAAAGCCTCAATACGTGATCGAGGAGATTTATGCTCAGACCAAGGGGGCGGCAATAATTACTACTGAGGTGGGTCAGAATCAGATGTGGGCGGCTCAGTTCTATAAGTATGACTACCCCCGCACTTTTCTTTCCAGCGGCGGCTTAGGCACTATGGGCTACGGCTTTCCGTCGGCTATCGGAGCCAAGATAGCCAATCCCAACCGAGAGGTTATTGTGATTGCCGGGGACGGGTCTATACAGATGAACATTCAGGAATTAGCCACGTTAAGTACCTATAATATAAATGTGAAAATAATAATTTTGAACAATCACTATTTGGGCATGGTGCGGCAGTGGCAGGAGATTTTTTATAACCGCCGCTATGCCGGAACCCCTTTGAAGAATCCTGATTTTGTGAAGGTGGCCGAAGGCTACGGGATAAAAGGGATAAAGATAAAGAAGCCCGCTGAGGTGAAAAAAGCGGTGCAGGAGATCCTTTCCGCTAAGCGTGCGGTGCTGGCCGACTTCTGGATCGAAGAGGAAGAGAATGTTTTCCCTATGGTTCCGGCGGGCGAAGCCATCAACCGTATGATAGGCGGGATGGCTTGATGGCGGAGTCCTGAGTATCTCCGAAGGGCGAAGCCATCAACCGCATGATAGGGGGTATGGCTTGATTGAAAAAAGAAAAGGATCAAGAGACTGAAGAGACGGTTTAAAAACCCGGCGTAAAACTTCAAGCGATCGACGTCATAAGGTTGAAGAAGTAGCTGTAGAAAAAAGGAGTAAGCATCCTCGAAGATCTGGCATCAAGGAACGCCGCGAAGGGCCGCGCGACCGCCGCGGTGATTAACCAAAGAATAAAAATGAAACACATCATTCAAGCTTTAGTGGAAAATAGGTTCGGAGTTTTGGCCCGGGTAGCATCTCTGTTCAGCGCCCGGGGTTACAATATCGATTCTCTGGCTGTGGGTGAAACCCAGGACCCCACCGTTTCCTGCATGACCATCGTGGTTAATGCCGAAGACGAGAGAATATTGGAGCAGATAAAGAAACAGCTGCATAAGCTTATCGATGTAATTACGGTCATTGATTTTACCCGCAAGGATTATACCGATCGCGAGCTATTACTGATCCGGATTGCCAAGAAGAAGAGGGGTAAAGATTCCCTCGATAAGCTGTTTAAAAAGTACCCCGTAAAAATTATCGGGGAGGACAAGAATCAATATATTCTGGAGATTTGCGCCGAGCGCCACGCCGTAGAAGAAATCTTAAAAGAGCTTAAGCAGATAGGGATAAAAGAGCTGGTAAGGACGGGAAGAATAGCAATCAGCAAGTAGGGAGGATATTAGAATGGCCAAGGTTTACTATGATAAGGATGCGGATTTAGAGCTTATAAAGTCCAAGACAACTGCCATTATCGGTTACGGAATCCAGGGTCGCGGCCAGTCTTTATGCCTGAGGGATTCCGGCTGTAAGGTTATCGTTGCCGAGCTCGAAGGTACCGACAACTACAATAAGGCTAAAGCCGACGGGTTCAACCCTGTATCGTCTCCGGAAGCGGCCAAAAGAGCCGATGTCATTCAAATTTTAACCCAGGATCATGTCCAGGCTTCAGTTTACCAAGAGAGCATCAAGCCCAATTTAAAGAAAGGAAAGGCGCTCTGCTTTTCGCATGGTTTTAACATCCGGTTTAAGCAGATAAAGCCGCCTAAAAAGATAGATGTTTTTATGGTTGCGCCCAAGGGTCCGGGAGCTTTGGTCCGGCGCATGTATGAGGAGGGTAAAGGCGTTCCCTGTCTGATTGCCGTATATCAGGATGCTACCGGAAAAGCCAAGGACCTGGCTTTGTCTTACGCCAAAGCCATCGGAGGAACCAAGATGGGGGTAATCGAGACTACCTTCCCCGAGGAGACCGAGACTGATCTGTTCGGAGAGCAGACCGTGCTTTGCGGCGGAGTGACCGAGCTGATAAAAGCCGGTTTTGACACCCTGATCGCAGCCGGATACCAGCCGGAAATCGCCTACTTTGAAGTGTTGCACGAATTAAAGCTTATTACTGACCTGATTCAGGAAGTGGGGATAAGCGGGATGCGCCGCCGAGTTTCCAATACCGCCTGCTACGGGGATTTAACCCGGGGGCCGAAAATAATTACCGAAAAAACCCGTAAAGTTATGCAGAAGATTCTCAAGGATATCCAATCGGGAAAATTTGCCCGGGAATGGATCAAAGAGAATGAGACCGGACGCAATAATTTCGACCGGCTGCTTAACGAAGGCGATAACCATCCGATTGAAGAGGTGGGAAAAAAGTTGCGGGAAATGATGCCGTGGATTAAATGAGGACATGACTTACGGAGCGTAAGCGAACGTAAGTCATAAGTCCGAATTTGACCCCCACACCAACTTTTGTAACTAGGCTGAATTTTAGAGATAAAGCAATGATAATAGAATTTAAGCTTGATTTTAAGTCAAACATAATTTCAAAAGTTGGTGTGGGGGTTCAGTTCGCCCAAATGACTTATGTTCACTCACTTCGTTCGTTCCATAAGTCATGGGCTCACTAAAGGAGGTGCAGAGTGAAAAAGGCGATATCCGTATTAGTGGTAATTGTAAGTATTCTAATCGTAGTTGCGGCCGGGGCCTCTGCGTTTTTTGTCTACACCCAGTTTTTTAAGGTCAGTAAGGCTGGAGAACTGGAAAGTATAATTCCCGGGCGGGCCATCAGCTATTTTTACAGCTATAATCTGAATGAGAAAATCAATGACTCTTTAAACTCGCCTTTTTATAAAAAGATATCCGGTTTGCTCCTTTCCAAGCCCCAGCTAAAGCCGCTGATTGAAGAGTGGACCCAAAAATTTCTCGCTTATACCAAATTATTTTCCAGCGACGCGGCTCTGGCGATGTTTTCTTCGCGCCTTTTTATCCCCGCGACCGGGGTTCCGGGCGATACCTACAGCCGGCCGGAGCTGGATTTGGGGAGGTTTCTTCTTCTAACCCGCCTTAAACCCGGTAAAGACATACGTAAGGAAGCAGAAGATTTGGTTTTAAAATTTGCGGATGGAAAGAAAGTGCAGTCGTCGGAAAATTATAAAGGAGTCACTATAAACGTTTTTCTGATCAAAACCAAATCTTTCCGCTACGCCTTCCTGGGAGACGTATTGACCATCACCAATGATCAAAAGATTATCCAGGATTCCATTGATTTACTTAAGGGGGAGAGCTCAAAGTCCCTGCTCAATAACCCGGAGTTTAAGGAATTGACCAAAGATTATATCGGGCTTAAGAAGAAAGTGCTCTGGTGGAGTTTTGTCAACAACCGGAATTACTATAAAGATTTTATGGGCATGTTTGCCAAAGGCCGTCTTGATGAGGAGGATTTCAGCCTCGATGCCGGTATGCAATTTGCCCGCTACCGCGAGGTCGTAAAAGAATTCTTTGAGATACTTAAGGGAACGGTTGCTTTCAGTGATTACACCGACCAGAAGCGAGGCACCATAACCAAATCCTATCAATTCTTCGATGCCAGCAAAGATAAATACAATATACTGGATTTGGTGGGTCATTCCCGGGGTTTAGACCAGCGTCTGTTTAAAGCCATGCCGGCGAATACTATTGCCAGTGTAAATGTGGCCGCGGATCCCAACAAATATTATGCTTACATCAAAAGAATGCTGGCCCTGATCCGAAAGCTGGACGGCGAAGGTTCCCCTCCGCCGAAAAGATTCGGCGGAGGCGGGTTCCCTCCTTCGAATGACCTTTTTGCTTTGGAGCCTTTATCGACGGTGAAGGAATTTTTCCAGGGCCTTAAGTTTGAAAAAGATATTTTGCCCTTGTTAGGCGAGAACTTCGGTTTTTTCTTCTCGGGTTTAGACGAGGTCACCATCAAATCCTCCCAGCCGAATCCGCTCATGTTTGTCCCCATGCCCATACCCCAGCTTTCGTTATGCCTGCAGCTGAAGAAGCCCGGGGAGGGTTGGCAGCTTTTTGATTCCATTATCCGGGATTTATTAGTCAAGGAGGTTAATGCGGCTTATCGACAGTCCCAAACTCAGGCTTCTGCCGTTAATGAAGAATCTTTAAGCAGCGCTCAAGAGGAATTAAACTGGGATGAGCTTGAAGAGGTAACCGAAGCCGAAAGCCTGCCTCAGGCCGAAGGCACCCTGGATTTAGAAAGTGTGGTCGAGGACGAAAGTAAGGCGGAGCCGGAAAGCGTTGAAGAGATAGAAGACATATTAACGCTGGGTACCCAAAGCCACTTAGGGACCGACATAACCACGCTGAAGATAAAAGATATTCCGGTGGTTCCTAACTATTTTCTCCTCGATGATTACCTGGTTATTTCCTCCTCTTTACATTTCTCCCAGAATGCGTTGAAGATTAAATCCGGCCAGGGTGAATCTTTGGCTGCGTTTCTTAATTCGGGAGCAATAACCAAGAACATTATTTCCGACAACTCTTACTTAGCTTTACTCAACTTTAAAGAGTTGATCCAGAGTATTGCCCGGACGCAAGTGTTTACCATGGCCCGGCAGAACGTTACCATGATGACTCAGAACACAATAACCCAGGATGACTTAAATACGCTAATTGACATCCTCGACGATATTACCTTAATTTCCTATACCTACAATCTCAATAAACCTAATGTGGGAGAGATAATTTGCTATATGGAGGTTGAAGGTCTATAGGGATGGGTAAAGAAGAAATTGTTATTTTCGATACCACCTTAAGGGATGGTGAGCAGGCTCCGGGGGCCTCTTTGACTTCCGAGCAGAAACTGGAGATTGCCGGTCAGTTGGAGAATTTAGGGGTAAACGTAATTGAGGCCGGATTTCCGGTGGCCAGCCCCGACGACTTTAAAGCGGTGGATATTATATCCCGCAGTATTAAGCAGAGTGCCGTCTGCGGACTGGCGCGCTGCCTTAAAAAGGATATCCAAGCCGCGCACAATTCCTTAAAGCGGGCCCGGCGTCCCCGGATTCATATCTTTTTGGCTACTTCCCGGATTCATCTTAGATATAAATTCAAAAAACCCGAAGAAGAGATTTTAGGCCTAGCCCGCAGAGCTACTCAGCTCGCCCGCAATTTGTGTGCGGATATCGAGTTTTCTCCCGAGGATGCTACCCGTTCCCGAAAAGATTTTCTGTTTAAGGTAATCGAAACCGCTATAAACGAGGGTGCCCGGACTATCAATATTCCCGATACCGTAGGCTACAGCTACCCCCAGGAAATCCACTCTTTAATCAGCGATATCTTTAATAATGTCCCCAACATAAACAAAGCGGTTATTTCTATCCACTGCCACGATGATTTAGGCTTGGCCGTGGCCAATTCTCTTTCCGCGGTTTTGGCCGGAGCCCGCCAGGTTCACTGCACCATAAACGGTATCGGCGAGCGCGCCGGCAACGCCTCTTTGGAAGAGGTAGTCATGGCTATAAAAACCCGCAAGGATGCTTTTAAGAATATGACCACGGCCATAAATACCAAAAAGATTTTTTGCCTCTCGCGCCTGGTCAGTACGTCCACCGGGTTTGTGGTTCCTCCCAACAAGGCTATTGTGGGTAGAAATGCTTTTGCCCACGAATCCGGGATTCATCAGGATGCCGTTTTAAAAAAACGAACCACTTATGAGATAATGAACCCCAAGGATGTCGGCATCGATAAAAGCAAGATTGTTTTAGGAAAGCATTCGGGACGCCACGCCTTATTAAAGCGCTTGGAAAAATTAGGGTTTAAAGTTTCCCCTAAGAGATTAAACGTAGTTTTTAAAGATTTTAAACAACTGGCCGATAAGAAGAAGGAAGTTTTTGACGACGATTTGGTTGCTCTGGTGGAAGAGGAAGAGACAAAGGCCAAGCCGAAAACCTATGAATTAGTTTCCATAAGAGTAACCACCGGAACCGATATTGTTCCCCGGGCCAGCGTTAAAATAAAATATAAACGTAAGGTCTTTGAGGCCGAATCTAACGGCGACGGCCCGGTGGACGCCTGTTACCGGGCTATAGATAAGATTACTAAAATAAAGGCCCGGCTGGTTAACTATAAAATTGAGGCCGTTACCATCGGCAAAGACGCTCAAGGGTTAGTGCGGGTGGAAATTGAAATCAAGGGTGAAGCTGCCTTCGGCAGAGGCGCAAGCACCGATATCCTCGAGGCTTCAGTCAAAGCCTATCTGGATGCTTTAAACAAGGCGGTTTAATGAAGTATTTAGGTAATGTTATCGCTCTGGTGTTGGTGGTGGCCCTGATCTTCGGCGCTATTGAGTTTAAAAAGAGCAACACTTATCGTAACCTTCGCTTCCGATTGGATAATTTTATCCGGGATGCTAAGAATTTTACGGCCGCAAAAAAGCATAATATCTCCATGGAGGTAAATCCGCCCAAAACGAGGCGGGTTAGCTTTCTTAAACAGCAGGCCGAGCTGGGAGAGTGGATGCCGGATTTATTTGCAGAATTCAGCGATTCGGATTGGACCTACTTCTGGAATCTCATCTATGAACAGATCAAGGACAAGCAGGGCCGGTTCGCCGTAAAACGGTACCGGACCCGGGCGGAAGTAGAGACGATTTTAAGCGAAAAATACGGCAGCTTTTCTTACCTCAACAGTAATACCTGGGATGAATTTTGGGGCGTAGCCGGTGTGCAGTGGTCGAATTAAAGAGGGAAATACGGCTTTTTACGGATTAATCGGGTATCCGGTTAAACATTCCTTTTCTCCGGCCATGCATAATGCCGCCTTCCGGGCCTGCCAAATAAACGCCGAATATAAACTGTTTACGGTAGAACCCAGGGATTTAGAAGATTTCTTGCTTAGAAGAAAAGAAGTAGCTGGTTTTAACATCACCATTCCGCATAAGGTAAAAGCAAGAGAAATCCTAGAGAAGAAGTTTCCCCTTGATGGAAGTTCGGATTCAATACAGGAGGATTTTTATTACGTTAAACTGTCCGGAGCAATAAACACAGTAAAAAGAGAAGGTGAAACGTTACGGTACTGGAATACAGATACCCAGGGTTTTTTAAGATCATTAAGCGAAGATTTAGTAGAGTTCGACCCTAAAAATAAGAATGTTCTTATTGTCGGTTGCGGAGGAGCAGGCCGAGCAATTGTGGCTGGTTTAAGTTGGAGAAATACCGGAATCAGCAAGATATACGTATATGATATCCGGGAAGAAGCGGTCAGTTCTTTGCGAAAACATCTTTTGACCTTACCGGAGGAGTGGCAAAAAATTTTTGAGGAAAAAATAGAATCTATACCCCCGGAGAAAATTCCGGAAGTAATTAAGAAATCCCACCTTTTAGTTAACGCCACGCCGCTGGGCATGAAAGAAGACGACCCCTCGGTAATTGACAAGAATTTACTTCATAAAGATTTATTTGTTTACGATGTGGTGTATAATAGAGAAACGGAGTTACTTAAGGCCGCCCGCGGCCGGTGCCGAGCAGCCTGCGGCGGATTGAATATGCTTTTGTATCAGGGGGTCAAGGCCTGGGAACTGTGGATGGAAAGAGAAGCCCCGGTCGAAGTAATGCGGCAGGCTTTGGAGAAAGAGCTTAACCCCGATAGTAATCGGGATTTCGCTAAATAGTTAAATTAAGGTGCTCAAAAAAATATGTTAGAAAAAATATTCTGGTTTATCCTGGGGACTTGCGTGGGCAGTTTCTTAAATGTTTGTATTTACCGCCTGCCCCGGGAAGGTTCGGCAGTTAAACCCCGGTCCTTCTGCCCAAAGTGCAAGGTTCCCATAAAGTGGTATGATAACATTCCTTTGTTGAGTTTTCTGCTTCTGGGCGGAAAATGCCGCAGTTGCCGGGGAAAGATCAGCTTAAGGTATCCGGCGGTGGAGCTCGTTACCGGCATCTTCTTTCTGGTTCTTTATATGAGATTCGGGTTATCTCTGCAGTTTGCCAAATTTGCATTTCTGTTTTGCCTGCTCACTGCAGTTTCTTTTATCGATATCGATTATCACGCTATACCGGTACATCTCTGCGTTATCGGCATAGTCATGGGTATCGCTTTCAGCATAGTCCCCACGGTCAAAATGCTCAATAGAGGCATTTTCGTCCCCACCAGGATGCCCCTTTATCTGGCCGGGCGCGGTTTGCTGGTCGGCTTTGGTTTTGCCTATTTTTTTAAGTTTTTCGGTGATGTTTTTATCGATTTCTATCTTAAATTCCGCAAGAAGGATTCCATAGAAGGAGAAAGGGAATCCTTAGGCCTGGGAGATGTTGATTTCATGGGCTTAATCGGTGTGTTTATGGGGGTTAAGGCGGTTGTGCTTACCTTTTTTCTGGCCCCTTTCTTTGCTCTTTTTTATTCGGTTTTCGCGCTTATTTTCAAGAAGTCGCACCTTATTCCCTATCTGCCTTATTTGTCTGTAGCGGCGATAACCGCTTTTTTCTGGGGCGATAAAATATTGAGTTTTATATTTTGAACGGAGGTTGTAAATGCGGATTTTAACGGCGGGCGAATCGCACGGTGGTTGTCTGGTGGCGATCTTAGAAGGTTTCCCTCAGGGGGTAAAGATTGAAAAGAAGGCCATAGACGCAGAGCTTAAGCGGAGAATGTCCGGTGCCGGCCGGGGAAAACGCATGGCCATCGAAAAGGACAAGGTGACTATCCTTTCCGGATTACGGAATAAAGTGACCCTGGGCAGCCCGATCGCGATGCTGGTTAAGAATCGAGACCAAAAGATTTTTCCCCAGAAGGCCGACGCCTTATCGGTTTTAGCTATTCCCCGCCCGGCCCATGCCGATTTAGCCGGCGCGCTTAAATACGGGGATAAAGACGTACGCAATATTTTAGAGCGGGCTTCGGCCCGTGAGACCACGGCCCGGGTATGCATCGGGAGCGTTTGTAAGCAGTTTCTGGGCAATTTCCATATCCGTATTGCCAGTTTTACGGTTAGCGTCGGCCGGGTAACCGCCGAGAGAAGGCCAAAAAGTATTACGGAGATATTACGCCGGGCCAAAAGTTCTAAGCTCAATTCGATCGATAAGGAAAAATTGATGCTGGCCGAAATCGAAAAAGCCCGTCAGGCTAAAGATACCTTGGGCGGCGTGGTCGAGGTTTGGATTGAGGGCCTGCCCGCCGGCCTGGGAAGCTGTATGCATTTTGACCGGCGCCTGGATGCTAAATTAGCGGCAGCCTTAATGGGTATCCCGGCCATAAAGGATGTGGATATCGGTTTAGG
>CAYQUQ010000020.1:0-26804 GCA_964420965.1 uncultured Planctomycetia bacterium
CCCTATCAGCTCTTTATTGCCTACTTTAAAATTAATATTTTGAAGAACAAATTTCGAATCGTATCCGCAAGTTAAGTCTTTTATCTCAAGCATTACCTCTCTCCTAGCATGACTTTCTTTTTAGTCAAAGCATAAACAAAAAGGCAGCCTCCTAATATACCGGTGATTACACCCACCGGTAATTCCATGGGAGCAATAACTGTCCGAGCCAGAGTATCACAGACGATCAAAAAACTTGCTCCGCAGAGAAAAGAACTAATTAAAAGAATTCGGTGGTCTCCCCCTACAAACATCCGCATAAAATGAGGAACCACTAACCCCACAAAGCCAATTATTCCTGCTACTGCTACACTGCAACCAGTAACTAAAGAAGCAATAATAAAAAGCAGACGCTTAGTCCTCTCAATATTTATTCCCAAATGCAGGGCCTCTTCTTCTCCCAAAGATAAAGCATTTAGGTCATGACAAAAGAGATAAGAGATTATTAAACCAAAAATAGATAGCCCAAGTGCTAATTTTATAAGAGCCCAATTTGGTTCCGCTAATGAGCCCATTATCCAAAAAACTATCCCGTGAAGATCCTCGGTGCGGGAAACAGCCATAATCAGCATAATTAATGACGAGGAGATGAAACTTATCATTACGCCGGTTAAAAGCAGCCCCTGGATTTTCAATATACCTTTTCTCATGCTTAGAGAATAGACCAGTAAAATAACCGTAATCGCCCCTAAAAAACCAAAAAGAGGTAAAGTTAAAACGCCCAAGGTTCGATGTAATCTAAACACAATATTTAAACAGACACCCAAGGCTGCGCCACCGGAAATGCCCAAAGTATAGGGTTCGACTAAAGGATTACGAAACATTCCCTGCAAAATCACCCCAGCTAAACTTAGCGCACCGCCGATAGCAAAACCTAAGATAATCCGGGGCAGGCGAATGTCAAAAAGAATGGTGTATTCAGTAGTGCCTCTGCCTTCGAGAACTGTAGAGATAACCTTCTTAAGAGGGATATCACTTGAGCCAATAAATAAAGAAAAGATACCTATGATTAAAAGGAAACTGGTAAAAATAGCTACCCAGATTATCCAGCGAACTGCTTTTTTCCCCATTAGCGAACCCCACTATCACCGCGTAGTGAGGAGTGAACCCCGTTAGAAAGTAGCTTTCTAACGGGGTGAAAAATGTTTACTAGTTCCTCTAAAGTTTCAGCAAAACTTACCGGGGTAGGACTGCATAATTTATTGGAATCAATAATATAAATTTTATTTTTTTTCACCGCTTCGATAACACTGTATTTTTTCCAGATTTCCATCTCGTTCTCCCCGGCAATTCCCATAGTCACAATGATAATTACATCGGGGTTTTTTGTTAAAACTTCTTCCCTTGAATAAAGGCCGGTTTTTGTATCTTTGGCAATATTTATCCCTCCAGCTAATTCAATGAAGTCATTGATGAATGAATACCTATTTACCGTAACCAAAGGTTTTGCTCCGATTTGAACAAAAACTGTAGGTTTAGACAGGTTTTTAACCTTTGTCTTTATTACCTTCACCTTATTTTTTGCTTCCTGGATGATTTTTTCTGCTTCCTTCTCCTTATCGATTATTTTACCTAGTTCTAAAAACTGCTCACAAAGTTCGGCGAAATTCTTTGGGGCAGAAAGATCCACCACCTTTACCCCTAAATTCTTTAATTTCTTGATTGCCTTAAGGTCAGTTAATGGCGTAGCCAGGACCAAATCCGGTTTAAGACTTATGATCTTCTCTAGATTAACTTCTATAACTGTCCCCACCTTTTCCTTGCTCTCGGCCTCTTTGGGCCTGTTACAATATGTCGTACAGCCTATTAAACTATCTTTTACTTCTAATAGATAAAGTTGTTCGGTTATCGAAGGGCCAAGAGAAATGATTCTTTGCGGATAAGCTAAAGCAGTAGCGTCCAAGCAGAATGTTATCATTAACAATATCGGTAATATTCTGGTTTTTTTCATTGCTTTGATTTGAGGTTTAAAAACCAATGTTTGCTTTTTAAAATCTTCTCACCAGCAATAAACTCAACCGGTTTTTTAAATATAGGGCCGTCATAGACAAAGGTATGATATTCACCGTTTTCTCCGCAGAGGTCGATACTGCCCAAAGCTTTAAATTCCTTTATAAGTTTTTTGTCAATCTTTCTACCTAGCCATTCTTGGCCTAGGGATTCAGCATTGGTAGCTACAATCACTGCCTTGAATCCCAGGCCGATAAAATCATTAATTAGTTTTTCCCTTTCTCCTTTCCATAAGGGCAATATTGGCTTTATACCCTTTTCTTTACAAACTCTTTCCACCCAATCTCTGTGCTCTTGAACGTCGATATCACCAAATACACCTGCCTGAATACCTGCTTTTTTAAGGCCTGAAACCTTTGTTTTGAATTCATCTTCATAGGTCTGCCAGGTAGTTTTTCCCTGAATAAGACAAACCCCTATTGCATCTGCCTGCAGATTAAGCAACTCTGATTTTACTCGGTGAGAACGCGAATAGTCACCATTCTCAGAGGCCATATTTAAAAAATGAGTAATTTTAATATCCCGATTCTGCATTGCCCTATAACATGCCAAGGAAGTTTCTTTACCTCCACTCCAGGAAACAAATGCTTTCACCTAACTCCTCCAATCCAAGGTACTATGGAGTCCTTTATCCCAATTCTCCCAGAGATAGGCGTCTTCTTTGCCATCAGCAATTAAACGTAAGGCGTAACGAACCTGTTCTTGGTAAAGTTCACAGAATGCTCCGGGTGTTTCTATCGAACCATTTATCTGGTGTGCTTCAGCGGGACAAGGTGAACCACAGAAGTGCCGCATAGCACAACCAGAGCAAGGCTCAATGTTTTCAATGCGTCTATTGGCAACGAGCTTGAATGGTTTTGTTTCTAAGACTTTATTGATACCGTTCTTAAAAATATTGCCGCCTTTGAAATTTCTTAGACCAATGAATTCACTGCAGGGGAATAAATCGCCGCTGCTAGAAATCGCAAAAAAACATCTTCCTCCGCCGCAGGGTGAAATATCACACATTAGCCGTCGCGCGGTGGGAGCGATAATAGATATCAAGATATTGGCAAAATTTGCTATCACAAGACGGCGGCCGGTCTTTTTATAAAGCTCATAACTGCGGTCTAAGGCCTTTAAATAATACTTTGCCAGTTGATAATCCCAGGGTTTGCTTTTGCGGGCACCGGCCAGAGTACAACGAACAGGATTTAATATACAAACCGGTACTTCCGTCTGGTGTAAAAATTCAACCATTTTAGTGAGCGAAGGCATATTTTCCTTGGTCATTGTACAAATCAGCGAATAATTTCTATAGCCTCTAAGATGATTCATTACTTTAATCACCTTTTGGAATACCCCTTTGTTGTTCCAAGTTTTACGTAAGCGATCAGCCACCTTAGCAATGTGGCCATCAAGGGAAAGTCCAATACTAATCCCTCTGGAAGTCAAAAACTCGATTGCTTCAGTATCCAGAAGAGTACCATTACTCTGGATACCAAACCGAAAATATTCGCCAAATTTGTCTATAGCCGAAAAAATTGCTTTTTTGTTAAGCATTGGCTCAGCCCCATGAAAAACAATATCTGGTTTTCGACCCTTAGGCAAAGTAGACTTAAAATAAGTCTTTAAGATTTCAAGCGCTTTTAAAACTCTGGGGGTAGACATATGCTTACCATTTTTTCGCAAATTCCCCGGAATATAGCAATATGAACAATTCAGGTTGCAGCGGTCAGTGGGGTTAAAATAAACCGCTGAAGGTTTGAGGCCAAATCTTAAAACCTCCATCTCCTTAGCAAAAGATTTTTCCTTTTGGCGATATTCTTGGAGGAAAGCCGACTCAGTTAAAACCTGGCTGAGTCGGCTCTTTTTAACCAGTAACCAAAATGCTGTATCTGGAGATATCAATCCAATATAGTCTTTATGACCGATATCTACAGGCTGAAGCTGAAATCCCTGGCCAGTGTTAAAATGAATTCCTCTCATTTTTTATCCGCAAGGATATAATGGGACAATCCTGTCCCTTTTGCCTTGCATTTCTTGCGGCAGGCAATAACCTTTTTCTTAGCCTTCGATCTTGCTTTTTTCACTTCTACCACCTCCTTTTCATTGGCAAGCTAAAACATACCCACAAACTTTACAGTGAAAAGCAATACGCTTCATCCCTGCCCCACATCCCGGACAGGATTTTTCTGTCCCTTTAGGTCGAGGAATTTCTCCTACCTCTTTTTTATAAACCTCATAATAATAAAGGTGCTCCTTATTTAAAAAGTTTATAGAATAATTTTTTTGTTTGTCGCTAAATTCAACATCAGAAATTTTTGAACTGATGATTCCCCTTAATTTTGTCATTCCTGACCCATATTCGAGAGGCCTTTTGCTCTGCCAGATATTATCTTTTGGCAATAAGCCCTCAAAGGCTTTACGTAATATCCATTTGCCCCAGAGACTACCATTTTCTCTTTTTATTTTTAAATCCGAAGGTATGTTTAAAGAAAAATCTATAACTTCTTTCTCAATAAAAGGCTGCCTTATCCTGATACCAAAAAACTCACCAATATCATTAGAGCTAAAACTCATATTCCGGGAAATCTTTTTAATATAACTTTCCAAATCATCTATATCTTTCATAAAGGAATAACCGCCAAATAATTCATCGCTTCCATCGCCGGTAGCTATCTCATTTATACCTAACTCCCTAGCCTGCTTGAGGCCAAAATAGACTGCCAAATCGTTAGGAATGGCCGGATCAAAAGATTTAAGAATTTTTATCACTTCAGGAACAGCCTCTATTGCCTCGTCAATTCCTACTATTTTGTGGTGACGTTTCATATCCAGAAAATTAGCTAGTGATTTGGAATAACGAATATCTTCTGCCTCGGATCCTAAACTCACCGTAACTGCGATAACTTTAGGATTTAAACTCGCTAAAATGGATGTATCTAATCCACCTGAAAAAAGTAAACCCTGATACGGATTCCTGTTTGCTGTTTCAGAAACTATATTTTTTAGATTAGCGATAATTTCATTCATACCACCTCTCCCAAAGCCTTAACGAGTTTTAAATTCTCCCCATGCGAACGCACCGCTACCCGAATATATTTATCATTTAAATTTCTGAAATTGCTACAATCTCTTATGTAAACTCCTTTTTTGAGAAGCAATTCTTTTAAAATTTTGGAAGTAAGACCAGTTTTCTCTATTTTTATCAACATAAAATTTGCTACCGAAGGATAGGGTTTTAATCCCTTAATATTAACTAATTGTTTAAAGAGAAAATTCCTTTCTCTCTCGATTAAGGCGTAAGTATTTTTGATATATTTTTTATCGTTCAAAATTAATCCCGCGGCTAACTGGGCTAAGGAATTGGTATTCCAAGGAGGCTGATGCTGCTTTAACTTTTTAATAGTCTCTTTATGGGCAACAAGATAGCCTATTCTTAATCCTGGTAGGGCAAAGAATTTGGTCAGGGTCCGAAGCACAACTATTTTTTTGCAATTTATTGCCCTCCAAATCAAAGTATGATTCTTTTGATCAGGTAGAAAATCCATGAAGGCTTCATCTATAACAACTAATTTATGACCACTTTTCACTACGCGTTGATAGTGGTTGATGACGAGGTTTCCTGTGGGGTTATTGGGGTTGCAAAGGAAAAGGACATCTGATTTTTTATCTATGGCGGTGAATCCAAAATTCTCTCTTTCTTTTAGTTTAAAAAACTGCAACTTACTGTTTATGCTTTTTGCGGCACGCTCA
Source organism: uncultured Planctomycetia bacterium (assembly GCA_964420965.1). Lineage (GTDB taxonomy): Bacteria > Omnitrophota > Gorgyraeia > Duberdicusellales > 4484-171 > CAYQUQ01. Next base: position 5,788 of record CAYQUQ010000020.1, read on the forward strand.
TATTCGCAAAAGCTAGGTGTGGGTATAAGAGTTGTTTCCGGCTTATAAACAGAGACAATGAGATAGATAAGTTCGACCGACCCATTACCAACAAGAATATTTTCGTTATCTATCTTCCAATATTTAGCAATTTTTTGGGTTAGATCTTTGGCTTTAGGATCAGGATAGTGTAGAATTCGGTTAAAATGTTTGTAAATAGTTTTCTTTATATGCGAAGGCAGACCCAAAGGATTGATATTAGCGCTAAAGTCAATTATCTCTTTTTTGTATCTCCTTTTAATTCCGTAAATATCTCCACCGTGCTTAAAAATCAAATTATCCATTTTAAGTATGTGCCTATTGATACCATAAAGAGCGAACTTATAAAAGTTATAGACAAGGCCTCATTTATTAACTGAGGTTGGGTATGATTCCTTCCTTTGCCAATATAAGGTTTTACACAGAGCTGGCCTTCGTATGTAGAAGGACCTCCCAGCTTTATTCCCAAAGCGCCGGCCATGGCCGCTTCAGGAAATCCTGCGTTTGGTGAAAAATGCTTATTGCTATCCTTTATCATTGTCAGTAATGAATTTTTAAAATTTTTACCTAAGATAAGACAAGAGATAGAAATTAATAACCCGCTAATGCGGGCCGGTATAAAATTTGCAACATCGTCCAGCCGGGCCGAAAACCAGCCAAAGTCTTTATATTTCTCATTCTTATGGCCGATCATTGAATCCAGGGTATTTATAGCTTTGTAGGTAAGGGCCAATATCGGCCCACCTAAAATGAGATAGAATAAAGGAGCAATTATTCCGTCATTGGTATTTTCGGCAATGCTCTCAATTGTTGCCCTGACAATTTCCTCTTCTGAAAAACGGCAAGTATCTCTTCCAACTATACAAGAAAGTTTCGTTCGGGCTTGATCAAGGTTTTTGCGTTTAACTTCTTTCAACACGCCTTTTACATGCAGAAAAAGATCTTTTATGGCCAGGCTGGTATAGGCAAGAAAAATCCAGGTAAGAACCCCCAAAGTCGAATTTATTCTTTTTGACCAAGTTAAAAATAAATAAGCAGCCAAGGCACTTACCCCTACTACCGTAACAGCCAGCATCGCACCCTTTAAGCGTAAAATATATTTTTTCTGACCGCTTCTTAATTTGTCTTCTAAAAAAGTTATTATCTTTCCAGTTATCCGAACTGGATGAGGAAACCACTGAGGGTCACCAAAGGCCAGGTCTAAAAGATAAGCAGAGAGAATATTTAGTGGCTCCATATGTTTACCAGGATGATAGAAAATAAAAGGATTAAAACCTCACCAACTTCGCTTGCAGCACCAATGGTATCGCCGGTCATTCCGCCAAGTTTTTTCTTTATAAACCGAAGAAATAAAAATACAATTGCTGTCGAAAGCGAAAATAAGGCAAGCCCCTTTAGCTGCAGTAATAATAAAAATAAAACTAAGGTGAAGGCCCCACCGGTAAAAACCGTTAGTTTACTTGCCTGTTCGATGAAATGTTTTGCTTTGCCTTCTTTGCGGACGTAAGGGTAAGTTTTACAGGCTAAAACCTGGGTCCATCTCGAAAACACAGCCATAGCAATTAAAACCCGCCAGAGAATTTCACTTTGGAAACTTACGATAAGGCTGAATTTTAAAATAAGCAGGCAAATTATCCCTAGAGCACCCATTGCCCCGATATGGCTATCCCGCATTATTGCTAGAATTCTTTCCTTAGGTTTGTTTCCATAAAAACCATCACAAGTATCAGCAAATCCGTCTAAGTGAATCCCGCCACTGACCACAACAGAGATTATCAGGATAGCGGCTCCTCTTACCAGGTTGGGCAGAAACGCAAAAAGAAAAACGCTCATCGCCAAAAGGATACCGATCAATAAGCCAATTACCGGGAAGTATAAAAGTGAGGACCCGAAGTCTTTATGTTTAATTTTTGATTTGATCGATACCGGAAGAGTGGTCAAAAATTGTAAAGCAATAAGGAAGTGTTTCATGTCTTCTCTGATACCCCGGCTGTTCTAAAGGTAGCCATTTCAGTCAAAATTTTAATACTGGCTTCAACGATACTCATGGCCAATGCTGCCCCGGTTCCTTCTCCCAGGCGAAGATCAAAATCCAACAGGGGCTTAAGACCGATATAATCAAGAATAATCCGATGCCCTCTTTCTACTGAACAATGGGCTGCAATCATATAATCTTTAACCTTGGGTTCTAATCCACAGGCGATTAAGGCCGCGGCCCCGGAAATAAACCCGTCTATTACCACCGGCACTCTTCTTGATGCGGCAGCTAAAATGGCACCAGCTAATCCTCCAATTTCAAAGCCGCCAACTTTAGATAGAACATCGAGGCTGTCTTGGGCATCGGGTTTATTTAGGGTAATCGCTTGTTTAATTACTGCAACCTTTTTAAGGAAAGTTTCATCATTGATGCCAGTTCCTCTGCCAGTCATATCTTCTACAGCTTCTCCAGTGATAACCGAAGCTATAGCGCTCGAAGGAGTGGTATTACCAATTCCCATATCGCCGGTTCCGATAATATCTATGCTTTTGGCTGACTTTTCCTCAAATACTTCTATACCGGCTTCAATCGACCTGACTGCTTCATCTTTGTTCATTGCCGGCCCTTTAGCCATATTCTTGGTGCCAAAATTTATCTTCCTTATCAATAAATCCGGATGTTGTTCTAAATCACAGGCTACACCCATATCAACTATTACCACTCTCGCCCCCACGTGTTTTGCTAATACATTGATTCCGGCACCACCTCTTATAAAGTTATAAACCATCTGCGGAGTTACTTCTTTGGGGAAAGCACTTACCCCTTCTTCGACAACCCCGTGATCTGAAGCCATAGTAAATATAACTTTATTTCTCATTGGGGGATTATCATTTTTAGTAATCTCGACAATCTGCCTGGCTATTTTCTCTAACCGGCCCAGGCTTCCCCGGGGTTTGGTAAGGCTATCGAGTCTGTTTTGGGTTTTTTCTGCCAAAGAGTAGTCAATTCTTTCAATTTTACTAATCGTCTCATTTAATTTTTGCACCGGTTTTACCTCCTTTTATAGTAATTGGAATGCCCGACTGCATCAAAATAACCTCATCCGCCTTCTTAGCTATCATCTGATTAGCCATTCCCAGTAAGTCCCTAAACCTTCGCGCTAAAGGGTTATCAGGAACTACACCGGTGCCTGCCTCATTAGATACGAGAATTATAGTAAGGTTAAATTTTGGCAAGACGTTAACGAACCTTCTTAGTTTTGTTTCTATCATTTTATCTTTAAGGCCTTCTGCCATAAGATTAGAAATTAATAAGCCTAAACAATCAATTAAAACTAATTCATGCTTGTCGTTTAACTTAAACAGAACGGCATTGATATCTCTACCCTCTTCAATTAACTTCCAATACCGTGGCCGCTTCTTTTTATGTGTTTTTATCCTCTGCTTCATTTCACTATCGGGAGAAGTACAGGTAGCGATAAAAGCCGTTTTTTTTCTTAACTTTTTTGCCAAGTCTACAGCGTAACTGCTTTTGCCGCTTCTTACGCCGCCAAGAATAAATATAATTTTACCCATGAAGATATGAGGTGTCGTTTTGTAAAATAATCTCGCCTTTACCGTTGAGAAACTCGACTATATTGATATTTGCACAATCCTGTTTTATCTGCCAGATGGCCTTAAGGTTAACTCTTAGTATATCAGAAAGAATTACCCTTATTGGACCGGCATGAGTAAAAATAGCAACCGTAGCCCTAGGGTGCGAGGATATGATTTTCTTCAAAGCTTCTCTCACGCGCTTAGCAAAGTCTATTAAGCTTTCTGCATTAGGGAGCAAAGTACCTAAGGGGTTATTGAGCCACTTTTTGTAAACAATAGGAAATTTTTTTATTGCTTCTTCGTGGTTGAGGCCTTCGATAAGGCCAAAATTTATTTCCCGAAGGCCAGAGATTTCTTCGACGGCTGTATCTTTAACCGCTAATTTTAAAAAATTGCGAGCCCGTTTCAGGTTACTTGAGTAAATTTTATAAATCTTCTCTTGGAAGATTCTTTCAGAAAGTTTCTTGGCTTGCCACTCCCCCTTTTGGTTTAAATCAATATCGGTGAAGCCGCAGTATCTTCTTTGGGCATTCCAGTCGGTTTCGCCATGTCTTATAAGGATTAGATGCATTGGTTGCTGTTTAATTTATCCCGCCTCGCTATGTAGTGGGTAAATTCTCTGCGCCAATTTACCCACACTCGGCGGGAATAATTCGACCATGCAATTTTTCTTCGCAAAATTGCGGTCTCATTAAATAAAAAAACCCTTGGCATCTTTGATGTCAAGGGTTGCACCCTGGTTTACTTCACCCTTCCTCGAGGATAAGAGTTATCCGTACACTAACTCTTTTACCCTTTATACAGGCAGGTCTTCTGGCTTAAGGATCGCTCTACTTCCCACGCCTTCCCATCCCCGTTAACGGAAACAGTGGCTTTTTGTGGTTTTCGTCCCCTTTTACAGCGGCGGGACCGCACCCGCTTCTCACGGGTTTCCCTTTTTACCCTGAAATTACTCAGGAACCTGTATATTCAAATTTTAAATAGCAAACATACCCTATAATACAACCTTCAAGATGTCAAGAACAATTTCCCCAGGAATCTTTGCGGAAAAATATATTATATAACGTCTTGGATTGAAACCGGTTACAAAAGGAGCCAAATTTTTCTTGCAATTTAGCCTGAAAATATGTTATATTCTTCTAGTTAACTACATTTTTGAGGTATGACAAAGGCAACTCCGGTGCAAGTCGGAGGCGCAAAACCACGGGCCGGAAAAGCATAATTTGAGTTTTTTGGTAGCCGGGTTACCGAAATCAAGGTGATAACCCGGCTTTTTTTATATGGTAAGAGCGATTATAAATGATTACGCGGATTAACAGGAGGCAAGAAGATGCAGCAAATTAGTATGAAAAAGATTCTTCTGGTGGTTATGGTTATGGGTTTTAGTGCTCTGTTTTTTATTCCCGAAAGTTACGGGTGGCCCGGGAACAGCCCTGTCTGTGCTGACTATGTTGGAGGTCAACCCGCAGCCGATTATGAATCGCCATCAACTAGGCCAGCGGTCAAGGAACCGGCCAGTAAGCCGGTAGTAACCCCTGAGGCCGCTAAGAAGCCGCCGGTAACTAATCCTGTAGCCACAAAGCCGGTAGCCGCCGCTACTTCTGCCGTCCTGGTTACTCGGCGGGCCGTACCGGTACAAAGTGGACACTACGAACAAAGATGCGTACCGGTTTATAACCGCAGGCAAACCAGAATAAAACGCTGGGAATCGAGAATGGTTTGGGTTCCCGGCTCACAAGGCCAGAGAGCGGTCGTAAAATCCGAAGCCCAATCCGGCACCCGGGGAATTCCGGCAGTCAAAAAGTCCGATGGCTCCATTGATTTAGATGCTTCCTGGAGCGCCTGGTGGAATAAGAATAAGGGCGAAAAGAAATACGCTCGATTTGTTGAAGATTACGACCCCGGGACCAAAGGGAGCAAAGGCGAAAGTAAAGAATGGGGCTGGCTGCATACCCAGTTTTTAAGCGATATCGGCGGTAAAATGAGCGAGGTAAAAGGAGATAATTTCAGTTTCGCACGCGCTGATGATGGCAAATATGAACTGAAAACAGAAGAAGGATATCTGTGGGGGGGTACCGGATAGTTTTGAAATTGCCGTCAAGTATGCGTTGCCTGACGGGGAAAGTGCAACTAGCCACTCTTACTCTATAAATCGGGATATACTCAGTGAATGGTCCGGTATTGATATCGCCGGGATAGTCCCCAAACCGACGGAGCCACCGATAGAAGGAGATCCTTTTAAATTGGAAGACCTTTCTGAATCCGTAAGATCACCGGTACTGGGGCCGAAAGAGGCAAATCCCATAGATACTAATCCACAATTGAAGCGGCTTGCCGAAAACGCCAAAGCGGTTACTTCGCAATTACCGGCAAATCTTCAACCAAAAGGCATTAAGCTCCCGATGGTTTATCATGATTTAATTAATGATAAGCTGGTATTTCCGGAGCTGGGTGAATCAATCGAGGCCAGCAGCCTCGAAGTTCATTATTTCCATCAACTGTTGCAGAATAACCGGAAAATCAATTTAGGGGCTTTTTTAAGTCAGGATGAAGTTACAGGCCGGAAGGTAATCCAATTGCCTTTACCTTCTTCAGATACACCCCGCTTCGATCCGTTTGCCCCACCCTCTATTTCTCGGTTGTCTGACAGAAATAAGCCAAAGTCGACCACAGGATTAGAATTAATAATAGGTAGTCAAAAATCGCTGCTCCCCTTGGATTTGCAGAATTCGGAATTCCAAAAACACAAGGAAGCCATGGATCGCGCTAATTACCTGTATAGTCGAATGTGGGGTGCTGGCGCGGGTAATGAGGAGGCATTAAAGAGGATTATTATTGAAAGAAGTACTAAAATACTTGAATAATATATAGTGTAACCGTTTTCAAAAAAAAGTACGCAGTACCTTGAAAAGGGGGGTGACAAATGGTACATTTAAGTGGTCACAGAGAGATGCTATATTATAACGGTAATCCTAAAAGGGAGGGAGGCGAAATGATAAGGAGTTCGAGAAAACTAGCAGTAGTAGCAATCATCATGTGTGTATTCCTGGCTTTGCCAGAGGTAGTTCAAGCCCGGGGGCTTCTGGATAAATTCCGGAATGTGAATTCTTTCGGGGGGGTAGACGGTAAATTAAGCTCTTCATTTAAGAGAATATCGGATTATAAGGGCCAAAATGCCATCAGTCCCCAGCTTAAGAATCTCACTGATACGAAGAAGTTTTCCCCGACTATGAACCCGGCATTGTCCAAAATGGCTAATGTGGGTAATTTAAGCGGGAAATTAAACTCTTCATTCTCTAAACTGGGTAATTTAGGGGCCGGGTTTTCCGGTTCGCTGAGCCCGTCTTTCAACAAGATGGCTAACCTCAGCGGAAGCTTCGGCGGAAGCCTGAAGCCTTCCTTTGCCAGCTTAGGTAATGTCAGCGCCAGCCTGTCTGGAGGTTTAAAACCTTCTTTCACCAAAATGGCTAGCGTCAATACCAATATTTCTTTAAAGCCGTCGTTCAGCAGACTGGCTAGCGTCAGCAGCAGCATGGGCGGCAGTTTGAATCCTTCGCTCACCCGGTTGGCTAGCGTGAGCTCCGGTATGGGCGGGAGCTTGAATCCTTCACTGACCAGATTGGCCAGTGTAAATACCAGCGTAGTCGTAAATCCTTCGTTGACCCGTTTAGCTAATGTCAGCGCCGGTATGAGCGGCAGCTTAAGTCCTTCACTCACCAAACTGGCCAGCATAAACACCAATGTAGCTATCAATCCTTCTTTGACTCGGTTAGCTAATGTCAACGCCAGCATGAGCGGCAGTTTGAGCCCTTCATTAACCAGATTAGCTAGCATAAACTCTAGTATGAGCGGCAGCTTAAGCCCTTCATTAACTAGATTAGCTAGCATAAACTCTAGTATGAGCGGCAGTTTAAGCCCTTCGCTGACCAGACTGGCCAGTGTAAACTCTAACATGAGCGGAAGTTTGAATCCGGCACTTACCCGGCTATCCAGCGTAAATGCTAACGTGAGTGTAAATCCGGCTTTAAACCGCTTAGCCAGCGTAAATGCCAATGTAGCGGTAAAACCTTCTTTAACCCGGTTGACCGCTTTAAATTCAAACCTTTCGCGCGCAGTTAATCCGGCTTTAGGCCGACTGACCAAGGTAAATACTACATCCATGGGAGTCAATCCTAATCTGCATCGTCTGGCCGCTAGGCCGACAGCGCTTTCCGGTATGACTTCCCGAATTGCATCGATGAATAGACTGGCCAAGATGCCCACACTACCTTTAGGGCAAAAGGTCAATGTTTACAATATTCCTGTAAGTTTAAAGAGTGTTAATAAGCTGGCTTACGTAAGAAAGCCGGCCCTGAGGAGTATAGCTTCTACGCCGATCGAGATGAAACAGCTCTCCTTCGCACCCAAGAGCTTGCAGAATATTTCTAAACAGGATTTAGCCCAGGTCGTACAGAAAGACTTACACCTGATTCAGCCTAAATCTGCGCTTAACGCACCGATGGTTTCCGGCTACAATGTCGTTGGTCCACACAGCGTTTCTTTACACGCGTTGATGGGCGCCGAAGCCAGAAGGTAATTTCAACCTTTGCATAGATGATAAAACCGCCGACTCTTTAAAAGAGCCGGCGGTTTTATTTTGCCTGCCGCAGAGAACGTTTACAAAAAACCGCCTTTTTGCCCTGGAAACGGTTGAATCTAAAAATGCATTTATGTTATATTTAAATGGTAATCCTGTATTTTTGGGGAAGCGTACGAATTTTCAAATCCTGACTTATCCCTTTCTCCATTAATTTCTACCCCGGGGGTAAACGTGCAGAGACGGCGGCAAAAAAGGGCTTTCGGCGGCCTGACTATCCTGACTCTATCCTTCTTTCTTTTGTATCCTCAATACACCCGGGCCGAAAAAGCCTATGACCGCTCAATTAATTTTTCTACTGATAAACCCGATACTTATAGCCTTGAGCATTCTTCCCGGCCGGCAGCTCGGGCCTATACACCGCAAAAATACCCGGTTTACCGGAAAAGACCGTTAGTCACGGCCGCTCTTCCTCAGAGGAGCCAGTTACGGACTGTTTCCAGCCCGGATTCCCGGACGCCCAGCCGTAATTATGCGGCGAAAACCTTAAACGTTTCACCGCCAGCAAGAACCGCGGTCAATAGCGGCCTTTTAGGCCGGCAAAAGGCCGATCAACAGGCAATTGGAGCCCTGCAGCATAAAAAGGAATTTTGTGTCCAAAAGGTAAAATGGGGGCCGCTGGACGCTGAAACCGGCCGGCTGAAGACAGTTATCGGTCAGATGCGCTTCGATAACCAGAGAAAAAAATACCGCTACCAGGGAAGCTATTCCGCCCTTAAAGCTATCTACGGCGATCAGATCGGATTTGTGGCTACCTTCGGAATCTATAAAAAGCCTTATGTTTCTCCCAATGTCTGGGTTTTAGGCAGCCGGGTCGGCCAAGGAGAGTGGGGAGAAACTTACACTATGCAGGCGGCCCATAAAATGTATGCCAAAATGCAGGCCTTTATCAAAAAGGAACTCCCCCACCAGTTCTACTACCTTCAGCACAATCTGGCCAGTAGCCGGGAGCCAAAAAATATGGTCATTTTAGCTACTCACGGCCTGGGGCCGATTTTACATGCCGAAAAACTGAGGAGCCATAATGTATATGTGGAGGAATATATCTGGTCGGGTAAACTCACTGATGCCCTTTTCCGCTGGAAGCCTTACGATGACTTTACGGTTAAGGTGAAAAGGGCCTGGCGGCTGGCCAAAAGTCGGGACGCCGAACTGGTTATCGCCGTCCATAGTTGGGGTGGCCGCTTCGCCCGCTATGCTTTAAAGAAGCTGGCCAAGACCAACCCGGAAATCAAAGTGGATAAATTAATCCTCATGGGCGCCTGGTGTACCAACGCCCGAAATTTACCTAACGTTAAAAAATCAATAAATTACTGGTCCCGCCATGACCCTCTCTCCTATTTTTCCTGGGGCGACCATGATCTGGACTTAAAAGTCCGCCATCATGACTATCTGGACAGTTTAAGAGAGCTGGAACGCCTGTAACTGCCCCCACCCCGAATCGAACGGGGACTTCCAGCTTAGGAGGCTAGCGCTCTATCCTTTTGAGCTATGGGGGCAAAATAGTGAATAGTCGTTAGTGAATAGTGGATAGTAAAAAAGATTGCGCCGAATTAGTATTTGATCAAAGAATATACGGGATAATCTTTGATTTTATCTCTGCCCTTAAGAGCGGTTAGTTCAATCAGGAAAGCAATCGCGGAAATTTTCCCCTTCACTTGTTTTACCAGGTTTACCATGGCGTTGGCTGTGCCGCCGATGGCTAATAAATCGTCGAGAATCAAGACTTTAGAGCCTTCCGGGAAAGCATCCTGGTGGATTTCTAAGGAATCCTCTCCGTATTCCAGGGCGTAAGTATGCCGGTAGCTCGCGGCCGGCAGTTTACCCGGTTTTCGCACCGGCACAAAACCGCAACCCAATTTATAAGCCAAAGCCCCGCCAAAAATAAAGCCGCGGGATTCCGCAGCCACAATATAGTCAATTTCAATGTTTTTTAACAATTCTGCCATCTGGTCGATGGCGGTGTTAAAGGCTTCCTTGTTATTCAGCAAAGTAGTGATGTCGCGGAAAAGAATACCTTCCTTGGGAAAATCAGGAATACTTCGGATACATCCTTCCAGATTCATCTTTCCTCCAGGGCTTAAATTCTCTTTTTTTGTTCTTCCTGAACGTATTTTCTTAATTTTTTTAAAGCGTCTTTCTCAATTTGCCTTACCCGTTCGCGCGATACGCTCAATGTTTTTGCTACTTCCGCTAAAGTGTGAGGTTTGCCGTCTTTGATCCCGAAACGTAAATCCAGAACCAGCCTTTCTCTTTCCGTGACCGCCCGCAAGAGCTGATTAATCCTCTCCCGGTTAAAGATCCGGTCTACACCGGTTATGGTATCGGTATAATCACTGCTTTTAAGAAAATCACCAAGTTGAGATTCACCGTCGCTGCCTACTGGAGCTTCTATGGAAGCTTTTTTTTGCGTCCAGAGTTCAATCTCACCGACTCTTTCCACGGTCATTTTTAAACGTTTGGCGATCTCCCCCCGGCCGGGCTCGCGGCTTAATTTTTGCCGCAGGGCCTCCTTGGTTTTTTTGTATTTGGCGATTAACTCACTCATGTAAACGGGGATGCGGATAGTTTTGCCCTGGTCGATTAAGGCCCGGGTTATGGCCTGACGTATCCACCAGGCCGCATAGGTTGAAAAACGATAACCTTTGCGGGTATCGAACTTATCAATCGCCCGCATCAAACCGATATTGCCTTCGGCGATTAAGTCCATCAGGGCCAGGTTGAAGTGACCGTAATGCTTGGCGATATTTACCACCAGCTTTAAGTTACAGTTGATTATCCGCCGCCGGGCATCTAAATTGCCCCGTTTTGCTTTCTTGATAATGTCAACTTCCTCGGCCTTTTTAAGGATCGGCAAATTTTTGATGCGTTCCAGATAGGCTTTTATCGCTTCCATAATACATCACTTCAAAACGAGCAGTTTGAAGTTTGTTGTTTGTTTAATTTTTACTAACTACTAACTACTTTCTCTTTTATGGCTGCTTGCGCTGCCGCTAAACGGGCAATCGGCACCCGGTAGGGAGAGCAACTGACATAATTAAGCCCGATTGCGTGGCAGAACCCGACTGAATTGGGTTCTCCTCCGTGCTCGCCGCAAATACCCAGTTTAATATCCTTGCGGGTTTTCTTTCCTAGATCAACCGCCATCTTGACTAATTTCCCTACACCTTCTTGGTCCAAAACCTGGAAGGGGTCATCTCCGTATATTCCCATCCTTACATAGTCGCCCAGAAACTTTCCGGCGTCATCCCGGGAAAATCCACAACCCATCTGAGTCAGGTCATTGGTCCCGAAAGAAAAGAATTCGGCAACCTCGGCTACGGCATCGGCGGTGACCGCCGCCCGCGGGACTTCGATCATGGTCCCGATTTTAACCTCAAAAGGGAATCCTTTTAGCTTTTTTTCCTGTTTGATTTTCTCCATCGTTTCCAGGACGATATCTTTCTGCAGGGCCAGTTCTTTGACGTTTCCGATCAACGGAATCATTATCTCCGGCTGGACTTTGATCTTTTTCGCGTTCACATTCAGGGCCGCTTCGATGATGGCCCGGGTCTGCATGGCCGTAATCTCCGGATAGGTTATCCCTAAGCGGCAGCCCCGATGCCCAAGCATGGGGTTAAACTCATGGAGAGACTCCACGGTTTTTTCAACCTGCCGAAAATCAATCCCCATAGCTTTAGCCAGGTTTTTCTGGCCCTTCTCATCATGGGGCAGGAATTCATGTAAGGGCGGGTCTAAAAACCGGATGGTACAGGGATAACCCTTGAGGACGGTAAAAATACCTTCAAAGTCCTTTCGCTGCAGCGGAAGGAGTTCATCCAGCGCCCTTAAGTATTGTTTAAGCGGCTTCTTAAGCTTTTCCGCAAAAGTTTTCTTTTTGCTTTCGTCATTTTCCTGAAGGATCGCATCGCGCAGGTTTTTTACCTCCTGGGCTACCAGGATCATCTTGCGGAAAGATACTATTCGCTCACCTTCGAAAAACATGTGTTCGGTTCGGCAGAGGCCGATCCCTTCGGCCCCGAACTCGATGGCTACCGCTGCATCCTGAGGCGCATCGGCATTAGTCCTTACCCCCAGTTTCCTTAAAGCGTCGGCCCACTGCATCAGCACGCCGAAAGGGCCGGTAAGCTTAGGGGTTATAGTTTTAATTTTCCCCTGATAGACAACCCCCTTGCTTCCGTTAAGCGAAATCCAGTCCCCTTCCTTCATGGTCGTTGTCCCGCAGAGCATCTTTTTATTCTTGGTATCCATAACGACATCCCCGGCTCCGGCCACGCAGCACTTACCCCACCCCCGGGCTACGACTGCGGCGTGAGAAGTCATCCCTCCCCGGGCGGTTAAAATGCCCTGGGCGGCATGCATGCCCCGGATATCCTCCGGAGAAGTCTCTACCCGGCATAAAATTACGTCTTTGCCTTTTTCTTTCCAAGCCTCGGCCTCTTTAGCCGTAAATACCACTTGTCCCACCGCGGCTCCCGGTGAAGCCGGCAGGCCGGATTTAGAGAGAATTACCGATTTTTTTTCCTCGTTGACGTCGAACATCGGATGCAGCAGTTGATCGACCTGCTCCGGCTGTATTCTCATTACGGCTGTTTTTTTATCAATTAACTTTTCATTAACCATATCCACGGCGATTTTAACTGCTGCCTGAGCAGTTCGCTTTCCGTTACGGGTCTGGAGCATAAAAAGTTCCTTTGTCTCAATCGTAAATTCAAAGTCTTGCATTTCCCGGTAATGCGTTTCTAATTTGCGGCGAATGGCTTCGAGCTGGCCATATATCTTCGGGTTAGTTTTTTTCATCTGGGAAATCTCCAGCGGGGTCCGGATACCGGCAACTACGTCTTCCCCCTGGGCATTCATCAGAAATTCGCCGTAAAGCTTATTATCGCCGGTAGCCGGGTCGCGGGTAAAGCCGACGCCGGTTCCGGAATCCTCCCCCTTGTTTCCGAAAACCATGGTCTGGACATTGACGGCGGTTCCCAGGAGCCCTTTAATATTATTAATCTGCCGGTAGGCAATAGCCCGGTCATTATTCCAGGAGCCGAAAACTGCGGTTATGGCGTGCATGAGTTGTTCCCGGGGCTTCTGGGGAAAAGGGTGCTTGGTGTATTTCTGATAGATCGTTTTATAGCGGCTGACCAGGGCCGTTAAATCCTCTACACCCAGAGCTGTATCCGGAACCGCTTTGTTTAAAGCTTCCTGGACTAAACCGGCGGCGTTTTTAACCCCCCTTTTCCGGGCCAGCTTTCTTTTGATTTCCTCCAGCTCATGTTCAAAGGCGTGACGCGGTACGCCCATAGCCACGTCGCCGAACATCTGGATGAATCTGCGGTAAGAGTCCCAGGCAAAACGGGGATTTTTGGTAAACCTGATCAGGCCTTTTAAAGTCGCATCGGTAAGGCCTAAATTCAAAATCGTATCCATCATCCCGGGCATGGAAACAGCGGCACCGCTGCGCACAGAAACCAACAGAGGGTTTTTTTCGTCGCCGAATTTATTTCCGGTAACTTTTTCCAGATGTTTAAGATTTGCTTCGATTTCCTCAGCCAGCCCCTTAGGGTATTTGCGCTTATGCTCATAATAAAGCCGGCAGACCTCGGTAGTAATGGTAAAACCCGGGGGAACCGGAAGGCCGATGCTGGACATTTCGGCTAAATTGGCCCCCTTGCCGCCGAGGAGGTTCTTTAAGGTTTTATTTCCGTCAGTTTTGCTTTTACTGAAAAAATACACGTATTTCTGTTTGCTTTTTACCGCCATAACCACTCCTTTCGGTAATTTCCCGCCGGATTTGCTTAGATCGCAAGCTGGGGAATCACTTTTTTTATTCACGCGCGTTGATGACATGCCTTGCTTCTTACTTTATTTTGGGTGCAATAAATTCGGTTATTTTATCCAGAGAAACTCTTTCCTGGTGCATGGTGTCCCGGTCCCGAACGGTGACGCATTTATCGGCCAGGCTTTCGACATCTACCGTGAGGCAAAAGGGAGTTCCGATTTCATCCTGCCGCCGGTAGAGTTTACCGATGGCCGCGGTGTCGTCGTAGAGAGCCGAGAATCTTTCCTTTATATCATAAAATATGTTTTTTGCAAGCTTTACCAGCTCCGGTTTATTTTTAAGTAAAGGAAAGACGGCAACGCGGTAAGGGGCTAAATCCGGCTTCAGTCTTAATACCGTGCGGATTTTCCCCTTCACTTCCTCTTCGTGGTAAGCGTCAGCAATAACCGCGAAGAAGGTCCGATCTACCCCGGCTGAAGGCTCGATAACATAGGGAATAAATTTTTGCTTAGTTTCCGGGTCAAAGTAAGCCAGCTCTTTTTTGCTTACGCGTCCATGCTCGCTTAAGTCAAAGTCTCCCCGGTTAGCTACCCCTTCTAATTCACTCCATCCGAAGGAAAAATTAAATTCAATATCGGTGCAGGACTTGGCATAATGGGCCAGTTCGTCTTTAGCATGTACGCGCAGGCGCAGGTTCTCTTTTTTTAACCCCATTTTCCGGATATAGAAATTGTATCTTTGGTCAACCCAGTATTTATATGTTTTGGCGGCATCCTTGGGGTTAACGAAATACTCTATCTCCATCTGTTCGAATTCTTTCATCCGGAAAATAAAATTCCCGCCGGTTACCTCGTTTCGAAAGGCCTTTCCGATCTGGGCAATACCTAAAGGAAGCTTCTTGTGGACCACATTAAGGACCTGGGTAAAATTGACGAATATTCCCTGGGCCGTCTCCGGGCGCAGATAAGCGTAAACCGGTTTGTCTTCGGTAGCGCTGACATTGGTTTTAAACATCAGGTTGAAGGTGCGGGGTTTATTTTCGGTGATATCGATATCCGCTTTGCATTCCGGGCAAAGATAAAGGCGGTGGTCCTTCTTCTTCATTTTATCAATCCGGAAGCGCCTTTTACAGGAAGGACAATCGACCAGGGAGTCGGTAAATCCCTCCAGGTGGCCGGAAGCTTTGAAAACCTCCCCGGGCATGATGATACTGGCATCCAGGCCGACTATATCCTCACGGTTCTCCACGTATTCCCGCCACCAGATATCCTTGATGCGTTTCTTAAGCTTTGCCCCCAGAGGGCCGTAATCCCAGATGCTGGAGAGCCCGCCGTAAATTTCCGAGCCCCCGAAAATAAAGCCTCTCCGGCGGCATAAAGATACTATTTTGGTTAATTTATCTTCGGCCATAGCCCTCTAATTATACCCTAAAAATCGAATTTTTTAAGTATTTTTTGACGCGGTGTATTATTCAGGGGGTATCCGGGGTGGTGTAAGCAACTTCTATTCTTACCTTCAGGCACCCGGGCCGATCGCGTAAAATCGGCTGAATGTAATAGACACCGGGCTGAGCGATGTGGTAGCCGTCCAGCTCCTTTATCTCGGCAAAGCGCTGATATTCATTCACATATTTTCCGCTCCGGCGCATCAGTAGAATTTCCCGGCAGCAATCGCCCCCGTCTACGTGAATCAAATTTATGATAACTCCGGCTTCCCCGACGTAAACAGGTTCTGTTGACTCCCTTACCTTACCTTTATCTACCTTTATCTGCTGGCCGCTGGCATCCATCATGGGCTTCTGGGCTTGAGCTGGAGAAACAAGCATGGCTGCGGCCAGAATTAGACCGATCAAAAAAACCTTACTTTTAAGCATAACAATCTTACCTCCCGATTATAGTCGTCTTACTTTTTCTTCCAGAGGTACTCCCCGGCCACATTAACTTCGAACCAATATCCGGAGGGAGCCCGCCGGTAGTCATCCTGAAAGAATACTTTTTCGGTTTCGGAAACGTCCGTATTGTTTTTGTCGGCGATCGCGCTGTATATTGCCTTACGGTCTTTGTTTTCCTGGTTTACTAAATCATTGGCGTCGGCTGAATCTGCGGAACGCACTTCCAGCAGGGCCCGGCGATTTTCACCGATATAGCCCTTCTGGAAATACTCCGCCACCTTAGACGCTCTCTCTTTTCGGCGGGAAATCGCGGCCTGAACCTGGGGCGATAAGTCGTCAGCGTACGCAATACCAATATTAAAAATGGCATTAAATTTTTGTTCCTTGCCGCCGTAAATTTGATCGTTGATTGACTCCACATCCTGGGCTACGTGTTGATATACGTCTATACGCATCTTTATGTCTACCTTTATCGGATCTTTAGTCTCCACGCTTACCTTTGCACAGCCAAAAATAGCTAAAACGACTAAGCTTAAGCCTATTTTTTTCATTGCCCCTCCTTTTAATTATACCGTTAGAATTATAACCCTTTTTTTGGCTGTATTCAAGGTGTAAAAGTTTACCCCGTTAGAGAGAGCCTCCGTTTGATAACGATTTTCTCTAACGGGGTTTAATCGATGATGTCTAATTCAGCGGGAGCATTAACGATAATTTCCGGGCCGTTATACTCGCGAATCCGCCCCGAAACCTCGACTTTTTTATCACGGTAGAAGTCTACCGGATCGATCCCGGCTTTATAGAATGCGCCGAGGGAATTGTTAAAAATAACTACGGTAAAATCTGTCTTGTAGTCCCGGCCAAAATTTAAAAATACGCATTTAGCTGATTTGTAGGTACTTACTACCCGGCCCCGGACGGTACGAATCTGGTTTAGGTAGCGGCCGGCCCGGGTGTGATCGATAACGGCGTAGCTGCCCCACAAGCCTTTTTGCTTCTCGCGGGCTTCTTTCTGCAGTTTTACGAACAGGTCAACGTGCTTTACGTTGGGAGGGTAGGTATAAAGAACGGCGTAACCTTCGGCGATCAAGCGGGCGTTTACAAAGGTATCTTCGACGAAGCAATAACCCAGGAGCCGTCCGTACTTATCCTCTTTATCCACATCGAACTCTACCCTTACCGCTTTTCCTTCTACCAGTGCGGCGTTGTATTTTTTTGCCTCTAACGCGAACGGCTGCGGCTTATAGATAAACTTTCCCTTTTCTTTAACTCTTACTTCCGGGGTATCCAGCCCGATGTAGCGCAGCAGGCGGCCGTTAGAGAGTTTAATCGTATCGCCGTCAATAACCTCAGTAACCGTAATTTCGGAAAAATCGGGGGCAGAACCGCAGGCCAGGAAAAAAAAGAGGGTCAGAATGGATAGTTTTTTGATCACTACAAGTCTTCGATGATCTTTAAAAAGACTTTTTGGGCAAATTGCGGCCGCGGCATAAGCAAACGGCGGGCCGTAACCTTCAAATGCTGTGTCTCCAGGCCTACGGAATTGATTTTTATAACTACGCTGTTTTCGGAAATCCTGGCCTTTATTACTCCTTTAGATTCATTAATGTGAAGTATTTCGGCTTCCATGGTCTCCAATTTATCCAAACAGATGTCCCAGATGATCCGATATTCGCTTTTAATGTTTCCGTAAGCCGCATCACTGCTTAAAGTGTAACCGGTTACTACTCCGGCTCCGATTAAGACCGGAATACACCCGGCAAAAAGCAAAAACCCCAAACTTAAAAGAATATTATTTTTCATACCGTTTCCTTCCCTTTATATTAACTATACCAAAAATCCCGGTTTTTTCAAGAGGTAATCGCAATTAAAAAATAATCAATTTTCCGCCGCCACCCCTAAGGATTGCAGATCAGCTACAAGCTGGCGGTAACTTTTAAATTGAATACATTTAAGATTAAATTGTTTAGCCGCGGATATTAAATCCGGCCGGTCGTCAATATAGACTATTTCGCTAAAATCCACCCCCGCGGCCCTGCGTAGCGCGTCGTATATCTTTCTCTCCGGCTTTACCGATTTCAGCTTAAACGAAAGAATCAGGTCGTCAAATAAACAAAAAACAGCGCCGTATTTTCCGTAAAGATACTCAAAATGAAGTCGATTGAGGTTGGAAATAAGGTATAGAGAGTATTTCGGTTTAAAAGACGCCACCAGGCTTATAACTTCGGGAAGGGGAAAAAATATCTTACACCAGATATCCACAAAGGTTTCATAGCTTAAGGTGGCCGAAAAACGCTCTTTAAACTGCCCATAAAATTGCGGCCCGGAAACCAACCCTCTTTCAAAATCAAGGCCAAAATCATCGACATAAAGGGCTTTTATCACATCTTCCACCGAAGCCTTCATGCGGCTTTTTATTTTTTTGAGGGCGATAGTATAATCAAAGCCGAAAAGGACATTACCCAAATCAAAGGCCAGTACTTTATTTTTCGCGGTTTCCATAATATAATTCCCGGGCGCTTTTGATCAGGCTTTCCCGGGCCGGACAAGGGGGGTTAAACCCCAAAGATTTAATTTTCTCGATACTGTAAACCCTGTCTTTCAGGAAGAATTTTAGTCTTTTGCCCACGCCGGGCAGGCGCACCAACAATGATTGCAGTCCATCGGAAATCGACAGCGGCGGCTTTGCGCCGATAGCGCCGCTGACCAGGGTAAAAAGCTGTTTATGGCTTAAAACCTCATTGTCCGCGGCAAAAAAGGAAGACTTTAGCATTTCTTCCTTATCCAGAGAAAACAGCATCGCCGCCACTACGTTCTCCACATAAGCCATGTGCATTTTGTATTTACCCTTATCCGGCAAAAGCAGCAGCCGCCACCGCGAAAGGCGGAGCATAAATTTAAACAGGTGCGGCTCGTCTTCTCCGTAAATCATCGGCGGGCGCAGGATTACCACCGGCAGGCCTCTATCCCGGTAGCGGACAACCTTTTGTTCGGCCCTAATTTTGGAAATCCCATAGATATTGGTGGCCAGGTAAGGCAAATCTTCAACCAGGGGTATTTTTTCGTTTCCGCTGACCACCGCCACTGAACTCAAATACACAAGCCGCTTGACTTTTAAATCCAGACATAAGCGGCAGAAATTTTCCGTACCCACCACATTAGTCTTATGCAGTAACGCCGGGTTTTTATTCTCGACATAGCCGGCACAGTGAAAAGCCAAGTCGATTTTAAATGCCTTTACCTTTTCCAGGGATTCTTTATCAGTAATGTCCCCTTGAAGTAGTCTGGCGCCCCGATCTTTTAAAAAGCGGGCTTTTTCTAAATTACGCACCAGACAAAAAAGGGTATGTTTTCCTTCGGATAAAAGCGGTTTAGCTAAATGCCGGCCGATAAAGCCGGTAGCGCCGGTTATGAGGATATTCACCCCGTTAGACCTCCCGTATATGGTGGTTATATGTTTTATATCCCGCTAAAACCTCTTGTGGGTCTAACGGGGTTCATAAATTCGTATCTAGTATAGATTTTATAAGTTCTTTATTTTGTTTTCTCTTTCCTGGAGAATCCGGTCGATTGCTTGCATATCGGTGTCGGAAATTTTCCAGCCGACGCTGCCTAAGTTGTCCTCTACTTGACTTAAATTGCGCATGCCCACGATGGCCGCGGTTATACCCCTCTGGCTGAAATTCCAGTTAATTACCAGTTCGGCTAAGGTCTTTTTGTAACCGGCCGCAATGCTGTTTAAATTTTCCAGGGTCATTTTATTGATAGTAAAGCGCGGCTCTTCCAAATCGGCCCGTTTCATCTTACGGTTTGTGTCGTCAGGAACAGGGACCTGGCCGAAGAAAAATTTACCGGTCAATAAGCCGCTGTACAGAGGGGCGTAGGTGATAATCGCGATTTTATTTTCGCCGCAGAAAGGAACGATCGCCTCCTCTATTTTCCGGTTAAACATGCTGTAAGGAGGCTGAAGGCTGTGCAAAGGGCAATAGCGCATAAATTCGCGCATTTTTTCTACTGAATAGTTACTTACCCCGATTGACTTGATGATCCCCTGTTGATAGAGGCCGTACATCGTTTCCGCAGTTTCTCCGATGGGAGTATCCGGATCCGGCCAGTGCACTTGATAAAGATCAAAATAATCGGTTTTGAGCCGCTGGCGGGATTGGTCAACTTCCTCTAACATTCTCTTTCTCTTAAGGTTATGCAAAATTGTTGGGCCATCCCAAGCCAGCCCGACCTTTGTAGCTAAAACCAGTTTTTCCCGTAATTGCCGCTTATTTATAAACCCGCCGATTACTCTTTCCGAACGGCCTTTACCGTAGATGGGGGCGGTATCGATAAAATTAACGCCGCGCTCGATGGCCGCGGCCAGGACCGCTGTCGAATCCCGGTCTTCCTGCTTCCCCCACCAGTTATCGCCGCCAAAAGCCCAGGTTCCCAGACAGATCACCGATAGCGAAGAATCAATCCCGGTAATTTTCCGATATTCCATAATTACTCCTTAGCTTAACCCCGTCGAGGCGAATAACCGGGTTAAAGAATACGAAATCCAGGTGGCTGGGACAGGATACCCGGCCGCCGAAAGATTTATTGTTACCCAGGGCGATATGGGCAGTTTTAAGCGTTTTTTCATCCTCGAGGATATTGCCGGTTACTTTTGCCCGGGGGTTTAAACCGATACCCAGCTCAGCAACATTAAGTACGCCGCGGCCCAAAGACTTTACCAGCGGGCGCATCCGGGTTAGGGGGATATTTCGCGCGTATCCGTTTTTAAGGTTTATTACCCGGGGACGTTTAACTTTTCCCACGAAGGGAGCGCTTCCGTCAACGACCAGGCGTCCGTTAGTGGTGCCTTCCAAGGGGCCGATACAGGCTTCCCCGGCCGGTAAATTACCGAAAGCTCCTTTCTGGGTGTAGAGGCCGTGGTCGGAAAAACCCTTACGGCTTTTAACCGACATAACCAGGTGGGTACCGTTGGCGGTGCTTATTTCGATCTTTTTTGCCCGGGTTAAACGGCAGGCTAAGGCGCTGACTTTATTCTTTAGTTTCGAGTAATCTATGGGAATCGCCCTGGTCAGCATCTCTTTAGTCGCTTCAGTCTCAAAAGCGCCAGGGCTTATAGCATT
>CAYQUQ010000020.1:26814-30357 GCA_964420965.1 uncultured Planctomycetia bacterium
TCTTTAGTCGCTCCGGGAAGGCTGGCGATGCGGGTACCGAATCTTTTACAAGCCTGTTTTCTGGCCGTGGTGTGTGAGAGAGACATTGAGGTCAGCAAAACCGCTAAGTCCGCCTGCTTTAAAGCCTGGGCCACTATCCGGGGAGGCTCCTGGCCGTGCATCTGGCGGGGTTTGATTAAAAGGTACGTGGTCTCGACGCCTAAAGATAAGGCTTTTTGGTAGAAAGCGTAAGCTAATTCGCAGAGCTCATCGTCGCAGACGACCAGTAATTCTTCGCCTTTTTTGTAACCGAGGCATTTTTTGACTATGATTTGAACAATTGCTTTTCGCATCGGCAGCGGGCTTTGCCCCAGGCTTTCCATCTCTTTTTTTCTGGCCAAATTCACAATACCTTTAACAACTGCAAAACGCCAAAAACAATCAATAATGGACTTAGGATTTTCATCAACTTGCCGAATTTGCGGTGCCACAATTCCATTTTTTCGGCATCCCGGGGCTTGACCGGGATTACCCGATAGGCCAAGAGTAACCCGTAAATACCTCCGACGATGGGGATGAGCCCGCTTAAGTTAAACATTCAATCTTTTCTTTCCGGCCGGTTGGCCCACCAGGCCATAATGGCGACAATTGCAATTCCGATAACCAGGCTGGTTACTGCCGAAAATATCAATACCCCATCAATACGCCCTTTCTGCCTATAATACCTGTAGGCATACCATCCGACACCAACAACAATAGCCAGAATCATAATGGCCAGTTTTTTCGCCGTAACTAATTTTACCCCGTTAGAAAAAGGTTTTCTAACGGGGTTTACCTTATTTTTCGCCATAAGACTTAAAGCTCCTCTCTTATCTCCTCCCTGATTTTTACGGGAGCGCTATATCTTTAAGCGCTATGGGTATTTTAATCATTGCCTTTTCGGTTTTTAAGTATATCTTTAATTTGGCCCCGTCGGGAAGATTATCCCGCAGCTCGTAGGTAGCCTGATAACTTTCGGGGCTGCCGAAAGACATGCGGCCGCTTAACGGGAGTTCCTTTCCGTGGGGGTCCTGAAATTCCAAAGTCAGAATTTTCGATCCCGGATCCTTGATCTGCATGGGGATACTTTTTTCTTTCGGCGCCGAAATAGTAATTTCAATATTTTCCTTTTGTAGCTTTGCCGAAGCTAAGGCGTTGCCGGCATATTGGGCGAAATCATCGATAATCACCACTGCGTCCGGGTCCCTTTTAGGAACAAACAGTTCCAGTTCACAAACAAGTTCCGTAACTTGTGTTGCCTGCCGGGAAGGGTTTTTTAGTCCCGCCTTAAATTTTGCCGTTTTAGCGTCAGTCTTATTGAATTCATCCAACTCCGAGAATCCGCTGCTGTAGCTCTTTTTCTTGGGTATGTTTTCGCCGCGGTCATCCTCGGCCCGGACAACACTGAACCGGAAGCTTTTGGTATCTGCGATCAAATCACTGGTTACCGTTAATTCGATATCCAGGCCGGCGAAAAAGGCGTCAGCTGACCGGGTGTCGGTAATACTGTTTATACGAGTTTCAACCTTACCGATGTCATCGGCCCAGACAGTACTGAACGTGCAAAGAAATACTAATACTAATCCTAAAATCCGCATTATCCCCCCCCTTTTTTTTATAATTCAACTTAACCTGCATATGTATTTATCGAGAATTCCTTACTTTTTTAACCATTAGCTGCTCTCCCCAAAGACATATTCGAACATACATTCTTTACATATTAAAGTTTAACCGTTAAAGCCGGCAGCAGCCAGCTCCATATGGTCAAGTGAGCCTCGGGCCGGTTTCTGGTATGATTTTAATATCTCGAGAATTTCCTCAAGTTTTTTAAAGCCAAAAGACGCCTTTTTCATTACGATAAAGTTATTGAATCTATTTTTGGCTCTCCCATTGCAAGTATTGCTTATTCACCTGGCTTATGAACTCATTTACATAACATTTGACATTAACAGTTTTCGGTTCCAATAGAATATGTGTAGCAATATTTTTGGTTCCAAATTCTGCCATAGCACCATCTAAAAGTTTTATATCCTCGACTGATACAATTTGTTTATCAGACAAATCTTTGGTAAGCACATTTTCTTCGGAGGCGGCAAATATTTTTTTGCCAGCCTCTTCTAACTTATTTCTTAACTTTCTATCAATTTCTTCGTTCCATCCGCCTCCGGAAACCACGTTACCCATAAAATAATTCATTAAATCTTCGATAGAAAGAGTGTTTATTTTTTCTGAACGCAGTGGGTGGCAAGATGCGATGGCTTTTCGTGCGTTAAAATCGAATCCCAAAGAACTCTTAAAATTTTTTTCTATCTCAGAAAATTTATTTAGAGTATCTTTAGTAAAATCGCCATATTGATTACCGTAAAGGGTATAAGATCTTTGTAAGGTTATCTTTGATTTCGAAAATATACCTTTTTCCGGATCTTGACCCGGAAAAGGTTCAAAAATCCGCAAAGTTTCTTTAAAGATAATTGTTTGCGGCCCGTCTTTAGGGAAAGGAATAAATTCCATTGTTCACCGCCTAACACAAAAATCAGCCCCATTAGACCGAAGGTCTAATGGGGGATTAACTTGTTAGAAGAAATTTAATATTCCCAATAGATAATTTCTTTCTTTTTGATTATATATTGTTTACAGACTTGGATAATTTCAATATACTGTCGAAAGTTATTGATAAAGGCATCGATAGCTATTTTTGGTCTTTTGTCCGGAGGCGACTTTGTTTCCTTCCAATGATAGTCATCAAAAATAAGAATTCCCTCTTTTTTCAGTAATGGCCAGCTAAGTATGGCATCGGTTAAAACACTGGGCGCAATATGATCGCCATCTATGTATATAATATCGAACGAATGAGGGGACAAATTCTTTAGTTTATTTTGAGATGCCCCCTTAATTACGGTCACTTTATCGGTAAAGCCCGATAAGCTTAAATTCGCCAGAAACCCTTCTTGAAGTTTGCGGGGGAAGATATCTAAGGCAGTAGCTTTTGCTGTGGGATGCGTTAAAATATTTTCAAGCATCCAAATTAGTGACCTTCCTTCAAAAACCCCTATTTCCAAATAGTGAATGTTTGGTTTATTTTTAAAATCAGCTAATACCTTTTTCCATAATCGTATGTGAGTGGTAAACCAATCAGTTGTAAAATTATATTTTTTCAAATAATGCTTTTTTCCTCCCTGCGAAGTATTACTAGCCACCGAGAATGCATAACCAACAATAGAAAAAGAAATAATAAAGATTAGCAATAGACGTTTACATGACATTCGTTTTGGATTATTCATGATTTATTTCCCCTTATTATATTTTTCTAACCCAAAAATCAGCCGCCCGACGAGCTACCGAACCCAGGAAGCGGCGAGGAGGGTCGGCTGGATTGATTTGTTAGAAGATTTTAATTAAATACTCCAATAGCTACTAAAAGTGTAAACCAAATTGGGAAGGTTAATAGTACCCACCCCATAAAAACAACAAAAGCACCAGGGGTTGGTTTTGTTACAACAGGGGCAAAGAAAGTTGTTCTGAATC